>NZ_CAXSKS010000010.1:0-117666 GCF_964238105.1 Coprococcus sp. HPP0074
TTGGCTGTATCCTTCCCACTACTAGGGCGGATTAGGAACTTTCATCCATTAGCGACGTGCGCCGCAAGGCGCACACAAAAGAGGAAACAGACATCTTTGTCCATTTCCTCTCTGCTTTTTAAGCTGTTTCAATCAAAATTTCCTTCTGCCGCAATACCTCTTCTATCATATCCAACGTTTCTTCACTGTCTGCACTTACTTTATGATAATGATAGTTCGAGGTGATATTTTTCAGAGGACTTGATTTTCCACTTTTGATATCACCGATGAATTCCATAACCTTCCTTCTGGAATTAATATGTAATTCTGCTTCCATATGTCCATATACCCTATGATTGATCATTACATTTTCTACACAACCGCCCATATCTACAATCGAACAAAGCTCTTCTTCCAGCTGCTCATCCGTATGATTTACTTTAAACACACGGCTGACTGTTGCCGGTGTCTGCAAAATATATCCTCTGTTTGTAGAAAGAATATCATAACCTGCCGCCCGGATCAACGCAATATCCTGCACGATCACCTGACGGCTCACATTGTAGAGGGCTGCCAGCTTTTTCCCAGATACCGGTGCAGTACTCTCACGGATTTCGTGAATGATCTGTTCTCTTCTCTCTGTCCCTTGCAACCTGTTCCCTCCATCTCCTTCTTAATTCCACTTACGCATTTTCTAACGCGTGAAGATTTTTCAGGGAAATATCCAGAATTGGAGCGGAATGCGTCAATGCTCCACTGGAAATATAGTCAATTCCAAGAGAAGTCAGACGACCGATGTTTTCTTTTGTCACATTTCCGGAACATTCTGTCTCAGCACGTCCGTCGATGATGCTTATTGCCTTCTGCATCTCTTCTGTTGACATATTGTCAAGCATAATGATATCTGCCCCAGCTTCCACTGCTTCCCTCACCATATCAAGATTTTCTACTTCCACTTCTATCTTTCGAACAAACGGAGCGTATTCTTTCGCCATTTTCACTGCCGCAGTCACACTGCCCGCCGCCCCAATATGGTTATCTTTCAACAGCACTCCGTCAGACAAATTGTAGCGGTGATTATACCCTCCTCCGACACGGACTGCATATTTCTCAAAAATTCTCATATTCGGCGTTGTTTTTCTCGTATCAAGCAATTTTGTATCTGTACCTTCTAAAAGATCGGCAACCGAACGTGTATAAGATGCAATCCCACTCATCCTCTGAAGATAATTTAACGCAACACGCTCTCCAGAAAGAAGTACACGGATATCTCCTGTCACTTTTCCCATCAACTGTCCATTTGTCACTTTGTCCCCATCTTTGCAGAAAAATGTTACTTCCGTCTCTGCATCAAGCAATTTAAATACTCTTTCAAAAATTTCCAATCCTGCAATAATCCCATCCTGCTTGCAGATCAATTCTACTTCTCCTTTTACGGCTTCTTTCATCACCGCATTAGTTGTCACATCTTCACTTGAAATATCTTCTTTCAGCGCTTCCAGAATCAGGTGATCCACCTGAAGTGTCATTGTAATCTTATTCATGTCTTTTACCTCCCATATCTATTTCATATCACAACTGCTCTGATTGATTTTCTTATCTTTTGATTCTTTATCGATATCTTTTCTCAGATTCCCCGGAGATCTTTGTCGCTGCCCGCTTGGCAAATACAAGACTTTCCAGCAGCGAATTGCTCGCCAGTCTATTCGCCCCGTGCACACCGTTACAACTTGTCTCCCCTACTGCATAAAGATGTTCCATCGAAGTCTGGCTGTCCAGATCTACCCAGATACCTCCCATGAAGTAGTGCTGTGCAGGCACAACCGGAATACATTCTTTTGTCACATCGTATCCTTCCTCCAGACACCTCTGATAAATATTTGGAAAGTGACCGAGGATCGTTTCTTTTGGAATATGTTCCATCGAAAGCCATACGTAATCTGTTCCATCTTTTTCCATTTCTTCGTGGATCGCCTTTGTCACAACATCCCGCGGAAGCAATTCATTGACAAAACGCTCATGCTTCTTATTGTACAGCACTGCCCCTTCTCCTCTCACTGACTCCGAGATCAGAAAGCGTCTTCCTGGTTTTTTCGAATACAATGTCGTCGGATGGATCTGCACATAGTCCAGATGTTCCAACCGCACTTCGTGTTTCTTTGCGATTCGGATCGCATCTCCGGTCAAATGCGGAAAGTTTGTCGAATGCTGATAAGTCCCGCCGATTCCACCACTTGCAAGAATGGTATCTGCTGCATGGATATGCAATGTCCCTTGTTCATTTTCTGCAAGAATTCCAGTACATTTGCCATCTTCCTCAAGAATATCCGTCATTGTTGTATACTCAAAGATTGTCACATTTTTCCGCTCTTTTACACGTTCCAGCAACTTACTTGTAATTTCTTTTCCGGTAATATCCTTGTGAAATAAAATACGTGGACACGAATGTGCCCCTTCTCTCGTATACTTCAAACAACCGTCTTCCTGTTCAAAATCGACTCCAAATCCAATCAGATCGTCAATAATCTCTCTGGATTTTCGTATCATCAGATCTACGGATTCCTTTCGGTTCTCATAATGCCCTGCTTTCATCGTATCTTCGAAAAAGCTCTCGTAATCCTTTTCATCTCGGAGTACGCAGATTCCTCCCTGTGCAAGAAAAGAATCACTGCTCTCCAAATCCGATTTCGTGATCAGTACGACTTGTTTCTCCTCCGGCAGCCAAAGTGTGCTGAATAAACCTCCTACTCCAGTTCCCACTACAACTATGTCTGCACTTATCTCCATCTCTTTTTCCTCCAGTTCCTCTGTCTTTACTTTTTCCTACGTTCATTTTTTCTTATTTCGCGAGTTCTAACATCCGCTCCAGTGTCTTTCCTGATTCTTTACGCAGATCTTCTGTGATGTGAACTTCATTTTCGCCTGTCTGCAACACATGAAGAATTTTTTCCAGTGTGATCAGCTTCATATCCGGACAAACCGGTTCCGTCTCTGCAAAATAAAATTTCTTATCTGGATTCTGCTTCTCCAATTCATAGCGCACCCCATTTTCTGTACAGACAATAAACTCTTTGCAAGAGCTTTTGGCCGCATATGCAATAATTCCGGATGTACTTCCGATATAATCCGAAATCGCACACACAGCCTCCGGACATTCCGGATGTGTGAGAATCTCCGCCTGCGGATGTTGCTCTTTTACTTTCTTGATCTCCTCTAACTGCATATGCTCATGCACTGGGCAATATCCGTTATTAAATACAAATTCCTTCTCCGGCACCTGTTCTGCCACATATCTCGCCAGATTTTTATCCGGAATAAAGAAAATACGTTTATTTGGCAATGCCTTTACAATCTGCACTGCATTTGCGGAAGTTACGCAGACATCCGAATGTCTCTTTAACTCTGCAGTGGAATTGATATAACATACAACTGCCAGATCCTCATATTTTTCTCTCATCTTCTGAATGGTCTCTGCATCTGCCATATGTGCCATTGCACAATCCGCAGTCAGATCCGGCATCAGCACGGTCTTCTTTGGATTTAATATCTTCGCGCTTTCTCCCATGAAAGAAACGCCGCAAAATACGATTGTCTGTTCTTTTAACCCAACTGCAACTTTACTTAAATAAAATGAATCACCAATATAATCTGCAATCTCCTGTATCTCTGGATTCACATAATAATGGGCAAGGATGACTGCATTTTTCTTTTGTTTCCATTTTTTAATCTCTTCTACTATTTTCATTCTGTCTTCTCCTATCCTCTTCTCCACCTCAGTTCCTACCATTATAGCACCGTCCTTTACAAGTGACAAGACACCTGTTTTGACAAAAATAAATGGTCTGTACGTTATTTTCTTATCAATAATGTGCAAACCATTCTTTTTTAGTTGTCTCTTACTGTATTTCCTCTATTTCTTTGAAAAAATATGTTTCAAAAATACATACATCACAATGAGAAATGCACTGACATACCCAAACGCACCAAGTGCCGGAATCCCCCATATTTTTGGTTTCATATTCGTCGTACAGATAATGCTGGAGCTGATTAAAAGTGCCATCACCCACAACCCCATCACAATATTTCTCACAAGTCTCCGCAGCAATCGCTCCAATTCCCCAGATACATGAAGATCGAGGTTGATCTTTGTCTGTCCTCTCAAATTTCCCTGAATCAAATCTGCCACAAGGGAAGGTAGATCCAGCGCTTTGTGAATGGACCGGTAGAAACTTCTGCCTCCATTTTTCAATTCACTTTTCCAGTCCTTCTCTGTGAAAATTTTCCCTGCCATATGTCTGGAGGCAATCTCTACCATATTGATCTCCGGAGCAATGTCTGCCAGCACCCCCTCCATATGTGTCAGTCCACGCGCCAACATTGTCAGACCATGGGGCATGATGATCCGGTTCTCTTTCATCACTTCCATCAGATCTACCATCACTTCTGCCACATCAATGCTACCCATATCCGTCGTACCATATTTGGCGAGAAGTGCACTGATGTCCTCATAAAGTCTGCTCTGATCCGGCTTATCCCGAAATTCTCCAAGCGCCAAAACTGCCTCCTGAATCATTCCTACATCCCCTAGCGCAACACCTTGTACAGCCTTACCGACCAGTTTTCTGTCACGTTCAGTCAGCCGTCCCATCATCCCCATATCAATCCATACAATTTTACCACCACAAACCTTTACATTTCCAGAGTGAGGATCTGCGTGAAAGAATCCATCATCCATTACTTGTTTGATATAATTATCGATCAGTTTTGTTCCAATTTCTTCCAGATCGTATCCGTTCTCTTTTAATGCTGCTTTATCATCGATGCTCCACCCGTCAATATGTTCCATAACAAGCACATGCTGATTTGTGTACTCCTGATAAAGTTCTGGAACTTTCACAAACAGAATCCCTTTATTTCTCCGGGCAAACTCTTCCATATTGGAAGCCTCTGTCAGAAAATTCATCTCCTCCCTTGTCACAGCCCATAACTCATCGAGCACCATATCAAGATCTACCAGTTCTTTCAGGCTCACCGGGGGAACCAGCTTCACTGCGCGGTGCAGCAATCCAATATCCCTCGCCATCTTCTCATAGATCCCTCTGCGCTGTACTTTGATCACAACTTGCTTACCGTCTTTTAAAACAGCACGGTGCACCTGAGCGATGGATGCTGAACCAAGCGGTTTCTCCTCTATGGATGCAAAAATCTCTTCCCACGGACATCCATAGGCAGACTTTAGTACTTCCTCCACCTCTGCAAAGTTCATCGGAGCTACTTCTGAGCGAAGCTTCATCAGCTCATCACAGTATCTTTTTGGTAAAATATCTGAATGCATGGACATAATTTGTCCTAATTTAATAAAAGTAGGACCAAGATCCTCCAAAATCAAGCGAAGCTTCTCCGGTGAAAATCCTTTGGAAATCTCATGTCGATGCAAAATTGCAGTCATTTCTTTTAATCTTGTCCTGTATTCTCTGGATTCTTCTTTGCTCATCTACAACCTCATTCTGCTCTGTCATCACAGTCGTCTTTCTCACCATCACCTTCTGTAACATACAGTTTCTTTTTCAATTCTTCCAGCTGTTCCAGTGATAATTTTTCCAGCAGATCATCCACTTCTTCTGTGGAAGTCTGCTTTTCTGCTTTATGGACATTCTCCTGTACCGTCTTTTTGAGATTATGTTTTAACTCTTCATTTAACACCTTTCCCTGCTCCACAGTCAGCTCCCCTTTTTTTACCATCTCATCCAGAAGTTCCTTTGATTTCTCTGCTGTCACTGCTGCTGCTCCGATTCCTGCCAACAATAATTTCTTTACATTTTCTCCAAGTTTCTCCATAAAAATTTCCTCCCTATGACTATCTTTTCCAGATATCCTGTCTTATCCTACAAAAAGTTGTGCCGCCTTCGGCAAAAAAATAATCACTCCTGCAAATGCTGCCATGATAGCTGCAATCAGAACTGCACCTGCCGCAGTATCTTTCGCCAGCTTTGCAAGCGGCTTTTTCTCTTCGGTCACAAGATCAACTACTGCCTCCACCGCAGTATTTACAAGTTCCAAACCAAGAATCAGACCAAACAAAATCAGACAGATACACCACTCTGTTGCAGAAATATCAAAGAAAAATCCTGCCGCAGTCACACAGATAACTCCTAGACAATGGATCTTCATATTCCGCTCCTTCCTGATCCCGGTAAAAATGCCTTCAAACGCATACCTGAAACTTTGATACAACGGTTGTTTCTTTCCCATATTTTCACCTTCTTTAGTCCATTTAAAAAACGATTCCCTACGCTCCGAAAATATGATTCCAAAACACAAACAAAGCTATTTCATCTATTTTTATATGGATATTTTATACAAATTATAACACATTTTTCTGTTAATAACGATGTTTTTTATAATTTTTTCTGTTTTTTGTTTGAAGTTTCCTAAAACTTCTTATAACGAAAAAAGAACATGTCTGCAAATACTCACAGACATGCTCTTCTTTTAATAATTCATTTTATCCTGCTTGAAATCCGTTCCGCTATTCTTCAGAATCTTCCGATTTTTTTCTAAGTCCTACTGCTCCTGCAATTCCACTTCCGATTAACATTACTCCTAATCCAAAAATCGAAGCCGGATCTCCTGTTTTTGGAACCTCAGATTTCTTCTTTTTGTCCTCGTTCTTTTCCTCTTCTTTATTCGGTTTCTGCTCTGGCTTCTGTTCCGGCTTCTGCTCTGGTTTCTGTTCCGGATCTACTGTTTCCTCTTTCTCAATCCTCTCCGCCGTTACAAGAAGATTATTCAGTGCTTCCACTCTCTCCTGGAGCACAGCCTTCTCTGTATCCGGATTTGCAAGAAGTTCCTTCAACTCATTGTAAAGCGCCTCCATCTTGTCAAAGTCCTCTTTTGTAAATCCTCCGGCTTTGCCGACATTTTTTCTCTCGGATTCAAGAATCTTTTCCATATCTTCCATGAAATTCTTCATAGAATCTTCCAATTTCATAACAGTACTCTTCGCAAACTCTATCTGCTGTAATGCCTCATACAGTTTCTCCACGTCTGTCTCATTGGATACAGAAAGAGCTTTTGCCTGATCATAGGACTCGACATAAAATCCTGTTGTATTCTTATCATAATTTTCTGGGTGTGCTTTAATATCTTCATACAAATCTTTGTATTCTTTATCTGCAACTTTACTTGCCAATGCCTCTTTTATTTTCTCAGCAGACATTGAGATCTCTGTCATTTTCTGATTTGCCATATTCAGCTTTTCTATTGCTTCATTCCAGTTCGCACTGTCGGCAGCCTTTTGTGCTTCATCAAGCAATGTTTGAATTATAGCCAGATCCTGATCTGCATACAGGCCGGAAACTTTTAACTGTTCCAGCATCTGACGAGATTCCTCTATCAGCTTCATCACTCCACTTTCTGAAACGACCGGCGTCTGTAACAACTGCTTCAACATTGCCACTGCCTGAGCCGTCTCTGCTTGCGTCATCGCTTCTATCTTATTTCTGTCAATCGTTGCAAGTACATTCTTCAAAGCTTGAATATAATCTGGAGCATATACTTCTGTCTGTGATACAACCTGATCTGCCAACGCAATCAATTCATAAAGTTCTGATTTGTCTACCACCTCTGGAATGAGTTCAAGACCATTTACAGCATTGACAAAACGTTCAAAAATTCCATAAATCTGTGCTCCATCTGGATCATAATATTTCATAGGATCTGCGCGAAGTGCCAGCATCTCCGCTTTCGCAGCTTCATATACCTTCCATGACTGTTCCGTATACATCAAAGGTCCAAAAATAACCTCATCTGCATCTGCCAAAAGTCCATCCACTTCTGCCTGCACCATTGCAATAAATTCAGCTTCCGTCATGCTCTCTTTTTCTTCTTTATTCTGTTCGAGCCCCGGCTGCTGTGCTTCCTGACCACTTTCAGTCTCTGGCTGCTGTACCTCTTGTTGTTCTTCCTTCTCCGGCTGTTGTGTCTGAAGTTCTTCTCCCGTTACCGGTTGCTGATCTTGCTCTTCTCCGACCACCGGCTGCTGTGTTTGTTGTTCTTCTTGCTGTGGTGCAGAGAGATCCTCCTGTGTCTGAGACTCAGCTTCAGCATTCTGACTTTCTTTTTCCGCTTCCGTGCCTGCTGTCTGTGCCTCTGCAGCCATAACAGTGATGCCCGATGTACCAACAGTCCCCACTGCCATAACAATTGCCAATCCCAATGCTGCTAATTGCTTTCTCTTCATATCCACTTCCTCCTTTATTCCGGTTTTTCTGATACTGTCAATATAACATTTGTTGTGTATTTTGTCTATTTTTTTATTCTATATATTTCATTTTTATTTATTTTGTATATTTTTTTCTTCTTTTTTCATTCTAAAGCTAATGTTATTTCGACATTTTTACAAAAACATTAACTTTTGTCTTAATTTTTCAAACTTTTTGTATATCTTCTTATTTTTATTTTATATACGCATCCTTCCACTTCTACCTGTCACCTGCTATTTGACTTTTTTTTCTCTCTCCTTTATAATATTTTTATTACATATGTA
The DNA here is from genome assembly GCF_964238105.1 of Coprococcus sp. HPP0074. Taxonomy (NCBI): domain Bacteria; kingdom Bacillati; phylum Bacillota; class Clostridia; order Lachnospirales; family Lachnospiraceae; genus Coprococcus; species Coprococcus sp. HPP0074. Next base: position 8,528 of record NZ_CAXSKS010000010.1, read on the forward strand.
AGATTTGGAGGATTACTATGAAAAAATTGCCACAAATTTCAGAAGCCGAATATGAAGTTATGAAAATCGTATGGAAATACGCACCGATCAATACAAATGAGATTACTGAAAAACTCACACGTACTACTTCCTGGAGCCCCAAAACAATCCAAACCCTGATTAAGCGCCTTACGACAAAGGGAGCTCTTTCCTACGAAAAGCACGGACGTATTTTTGTCTACTCACCACTGGTAAAGGAAAATGAATACATTTGTCAGGAAAGTTCTTCTTTTTTGAATCGCTATTATAATGGTGATATCACCGCTATGCTGTCTTCCTACATTGAAAATGACCGATTATCAGACAGTGAAATCGCTACTCTTCGTTCTATTCTTTCCAAAGGAAAAGGAGGACAGTAACATGGCTGATTTTATGATTCGTTTTCTTCTGTCAAACTTGTTTCTTGGAATTTTCATCGGGATACTTGCATTCTGCAAATGGATATTTCGCAGGACACTCTCCAGTCAAATGCAGTACCATCTTTGGTTCCTTCTCTTCTTTTTCCTGCTTGTTCCTTTTGTCCCGGTATGCTCTTTTTCTCTGCCCGCACAAATTTCTTCATTTTTCAGTACATTTTCCTCCCAGAAAGGATTTGCCCACCACCCTCTCACAGACAGCCCTCTTTCTTCCACATTTTCAAACACCTCTGAATGGATGAATGATTTTACAATATCTATAAGCAGGCAGGTTCCTTCCATTGCAGGACAGATTCTTTTTTTGCTATGGTGCACAGGGATTGGGATCATGTTCATTTTTTTCATCCGTTCTGTCCGGCAGCTATATCACTTAAGCAGTACAGCACTTCCTCTGGAAAATGCTGAAATTTCTTCTTTGTATATAAGCTGCCTGAAAGAGCTTGGTATTACGCGGAACATCCCCGTCTATACCACTGCCTTTCTTCCATCACCTGCGATTACCGGAATCTTTCAACCTCGCATTTACCTTCCACTTCGTCTGATTTCCGGTTATCCCCACAGTGCCCTCCGCTACATTCTCCTGCACGAATTGCAGCACTATCGCCAAAAAGATGGCCTGTTGAATCTTTTTCTAAATATTTTCTGTGCACTCTACTGGTTCAATCCGGCTGTCTGGTATGTCCTTCATGAAATACGCATCGACCGTGAAATCGCCTGTGATACTTCTGTTTTGGAAACCGTAGGCGAAACTTCCTGTCAGGAGTATGGTTCCGCTTTAATTAATTTTGCTGAGACACTTTCTCACATTCCCCTTTCCTTCTCTGTCGGACTTGGCGGATCGATGCCGCAAATGAAGCGGAGAATCCTTAATATCGCCTCCTATCAAGCTCCCACACCATGGAAAAAGGCGAAAGGCTACGTCCTGGTTCTGGTGATTTCTCTACTGTTGATCAGTATGTCCCCTGTGTTGTCTATGCAGGCCGCAAAGGAAACTTCCTTCCGCCCAGATACCTCGGACAGCATTGTTTCTACCATTGATCTTTCTTCTTATTTCAGAGATTATGAAGGTACTTTTGTCTTATATGATTTGCAAAAGGATCATTACCAAATTTATCATCCCGAACAGGCATACAAAAGAATTTCCCCGGATTCTACCTACAAACTCTATAGTGCTCTGTTCGGATTGGAAGAAAAAATCATTACTCCAAAATATTCCATGATCCCATGGGATCACAATCATTATCCGTTTGATGCCTGGAATAAAAACCATACCTTGCACTCTGCAATGTCTGCTTCGGTCAACTGGTATTTCCAGACAATCGACAAAAAACTGGGGCACGGCAAAATCCGTTCTTACCTACAGCAGATTCATTATGGGAACGAATCGATCGATCAATCTGATTCTTACTGGATGGAGTCTTCCTTAAAAATTTCTGCCTTCGAACAAGTCAGCCTGCTGACAGATTTCTATCAAAATACCTTTGCTTTTAATCCGGAACATATTGCTGCCGTAAAAGATTCCATCCGCCTGATTACACACGGCAAAAACACACTTTATGGAAAAACAGGAACCGGTAATGTCAATGGGCAAAATGTAAATGGTTGGTTCATCGGATATATCGAAAACTCACAAAATACATATTTTTTTGCCACAAATATTCAGGCAGAACAGCAGGCCTCCGGAAGCACTGCATCACAGATTACACTGGATCTATTAGAGGATATGGGAATTTGGAATTGACTATATCCTTGAAACTATAAAAACCCCTTACGCTTTCATTGCGTAAGGGGTTCTGTTATTGAAACTAATGAAGTTTCCACACCTGTTCTATACGGTGTATTACTTGTTATTGATAGCAGCCTGTGCAGCAGCTAATCTTGCGATCGGCACACGGAATGGTGAGCAAGATACATAGTCTAATCCAATCTTATGGCAGAATTCTACGGAACTTGGATCTCCACCGTGCTCTCCACAGATACCTACATGTAAATCTGGATTTGCCGGTCTTCCTAATTTCACAGCTGTCTCCATTAATTTACCTACACCGATCTGGTCTAATTTTGCAAATGGATCGTTCTCGAAGATTTTTGCATCGTAGTATCCTTCTAAGAATTTACCAGCATCATCACGAGAGAATCCGAATGTCATCTGTGTTAAGTCGTTTGTACCGAAGCAGAAGAAATCAGCTTCTTTTGCAATCTCATCAGCTGTAAGAGCAGCTCTTGGAATCTCGATCATTGTACCTACATGGTATTTTAATTCAACACCAGCAGCTTCGATCTCAGCATCTGCTGTCTCTACAACAACTTTCTTCACATATTTTAATTCTTTGATATCTCCGATTAACGGAATCATGATCTCTGGGCAAACATCCCAGTCAGCATGTGCTTTCTGTACATTGATTGCTGCACGGATCACAGCTCTTGTCTGCATTCTTGCGATTTCTGGATAAGTAACTGCAAGACGGCATCCACGATGTCCCATCATTGGGTTGAATTCATGTAAAGAATCAATGATTGCTTTGATCTGTTCAACTGTTTTTCCCTGAGTATCAGCAAGTTTCTTAATATCTTCCTCTGTTGTAGGAACGAATTCGTGTAACGGTGGATCTAAGAAACGGATTGTTACCGGATTACCTTCTAATGCTTCATATAAAGCTTCGAAGTCTCCCTGCTGTTCTGGAAGGATCTTCTCAAGAGCAGCTTCTCTTTCTTCTAATGTCTCAGAACAGATCATTTCACGGAATGCATCAATTCTGTTTCCTTCAAAGAACATATGCTCTGTACGGCAAAGTCCGATACCTTCAGCGCCAAGCTCACGAGCTTTTCTTGCATCTGCCGGAGTATCCGCATTTGTTCTTACTCCTAATGTTCTATATTTATCAGCCCATCCCATGATTCTTCCGAATTCACCAGCGATTGTAGCGTCTACTGTCGGGATGATTCCGTCGTAGATGTTACCTGTAGAACCGTCAAGAGAGATTGGATCTCCTTCATGGTATTCTTTTCCAGCTAATGTAAATTTCTTGTTTGCTTCATCCATTGTGATGTCACCACATCCAGATACACAGCATGTACCCATACCACGAGCAACAACGGCAGCGTGAGATGTCATACCACCACGAACTGTTAAGATACCCTGAGCAGCTTTCATACCTTCAATATCTTCCGGTGATGTCTCAAGACGAACAAGAACAACTTTTTCTCCTCTTGCAGCCCACTCTTTTGCATCTTCTGCTGTGAAGACGATCTTACCGCAAGCAGCTCCTGGAGATGCTCCTAAAGCTTTTCCAACTGGTACAGCTTTCTTTAATTCTGCAGCATCAAACTGTGGGTGAAGTAATGTATCTAAGTTACGAGGATCGATCATTGCAACAGCTTTCTCTTCTGTGATCATTCCTTCGTCTACTAAATCACAAGCGATCTTTAAAGCAGCCTGAGCTGTTCTCTTACCGTTACGTGTCTGTAACATGTAGAGTTTCTTATCTTCGATTGTGAATTCCATATCCTGCATATCTCTGTAGTGATCTTCCAAAGTCTTGCAGATTCCTACGAACTGTTCGTAAACTTCCGGCATAACTTCTTTTAACTGGTCAATCTTCTGTGGTGTACGAACACCTGCAACAACGTCTTCACCCTGAGCGTTCATTAAGAACTCACCCATTAAGTGTTTCTCTCCTGTTGCTGGGTCACGAGTAAATGCAACACCTGTACCAGATGTCTCTCCCATGTTACCGAATGCCATCATCTGTACGTTTACAGCTGTTCCCCAAGAATATGGGATATCGTTGTCACGACGGTAAACGTTAGCACGTGGGTTATCCCAAGAACGGAATACAGCTTTTACAGCACCCATTAACTGTTCTTTTGGATCTGTAGGGAATTCTTCCCCAATCTTTTCTTTATATTCAGCTTTGAACTGTTCAGCAAGTTTCTGTAAATCTTCTGCTGTGAGGTCAACGTCCTGAGTTACACCTTTTTCAGCTTTCATCTCGTCGATCAGTTCTTCAAAATATTTTTTACCGACTTCCATAACTACGTCAGAGTACATCTGGATAAATCTTCTGTAGCAATCCCATGCCCAACGTGGATTTCCTGATTTTTCAGCTAATACTTTGACAACTTCTTCATTTAATCCGAGGTTTAAGATTGTATCCATCATACCTGGCATAGAAGCTCTTGCTCCAGAACGAACAGATACAAGAAGTGGATTTTCTTTGTCACCGAATTTCTTTCCAGTAACTTCTTCCATTTTAACAATTGCGTCCATGATCTGTTCCATGATCTCATCGTTAATTTTTCTTCCATCTTCATAATATTGTGTACAAGCATCTGTTGTGATTGTGAATCCCTGTGGCACTGGAAGACCTAACTTTGTCATCTCTGCAAGGTTAGCACCTTTACCGCCAAGAGTGTTTCTCATGCTTGCGTCACCTTCGGTGAACATATAAACCCATTTTGCCATGTCTAAACGACCTCCTAAAAATATTTTGCTTTAGTATAAAACATGAAAAATACGACTTTTTGCCATGAAGTCGTTCATCTTTTATATATCCAATAACGGTTTCCCCCGCTATCTGTATATCATTTTATCTGTTTTACTTCGGATAGTCAAGGACTTTCTTGGTAAAAACTACTGTTTTGTTACTTTTTTATCAAAGAATCTTCTATCTGTTCTTACTCTCACCCTCGAAGTGTTGCAATCAACCGTTTGGTATATAAAAGCAGGTCCAATCCATCTGTAATATTTCTCACACAGATATCTGCTTTTGCCCCAAGTTTCCCACACATTCCTTCTTCTCCCATCACAGCAACAGACAGCCCTGCAATTTGGCACATTTCCAGATCATTTCTTCCGTTTCCTATGCAGACACAGTAATCAGCGCCAAGCGTTTCCACAATCTTTCGCTTTTCCTCTGCCGCTTCACTTGTCGGAAATGTATGTATTTGTACCGGAAGTTGCTGACACAATTTCCTCACAGTCCCATGTGTATCTGCAGTCACAATGTAGATTTTCAACTGTTCCGAAAGCTGTTGCAAACGCTCAGCAACCCCTTTTTGCAATGTCCCATCCAATGCAATTGTTCCATTATAATCCAGGATCAAATACCTCATCTGCAGTTTCTGATATCCCGGGATTTCCACTGTAATTCCTCGCTGCTGTTTTGGCATAGTTTCTTTCTCTGCCTGCTTTGTCTCTCTCATCGTTTCCTTCCCTCTCCCATTCCCTCTTGCAAGAGATTTAGTCTATCACCTTCACGGATGTCATGACCGGCTGCTCTTCTGTCGGAATCGTGCCGTTATTGTCTGTCGGTTCTGCATCTTCACAGATTCTATCTACAACATCCATGCCTTCTGTCACATATCCAAATGCCGCATAACTTCCGTCCAGATGTTTGCTGTCCTCATGGACGATAAAGAACTGGGAACTTGCGCTGTCGTTTGCGCGAGAACGCGCCATGGAAATCGCACCCCTCGTATGTAAAAGATTGTTTTCCACTCCGTTTTGAGAAAATTCACCTTTGATCGTCTGATCAGATCCTCCGGTGCCATCGCCTCTTGGATCTCCGCCTTGGATCATAAATCCACTCATAATTCTGTGAAAAGTCAGTCCGTCATAAAAACCTTTCTTTGCAAGATTTACAAAATTTGTCACTGTGATCGGCGCTGCATCTGCATCCAGTTCCACTTTAATCGTCCCATAATCCTTCACCTGTATTTCTACATGATGCTTTCCGGTAAGAAGATTCTCTTCACCGCCTTCTGTTTCCTTTTCTGTCTTCGTTGTATCTTTTGAGGCTTCTTCCTTCCCTTTTCCACATCCTGCAAATATACTCATTCCTAAAAGGATTGCAAGCAAGATCGATACTGTCTTCTTCATCTTAATTTTTCTCCTGTCACTCATATTTTTTAAGTTTCCCCTATCATAGCATAGTTTTGCCAGAATGTAATCTCATTTTATCTTCTATCCTTATTATTCTCTGTTACAATTTTTTGTATAATGCTTTCAATATCCTGTCCCGTAATAGAAATATCTACAATCTCTCCATATTTTCCAAGTTCTACCATGATCTCCATTGGATTCTTTTCCTCCGGACGATATATGATTTCTAAATGGTAATCATCTACAACCTTAACATTCATCCCTGCCGCTTTTGAACTTCTAGCCATTTCCACTGCATTTTTCTTTACTTCCACTGTAATCCGCTTAAATTCTGTAAACTCTTTGCGGATGTGCTCCATATCCGAATCCACAACAATTTTTCCTTTATTAATCAGGATAATTCTCTTACAGAGTGCTTCTATATCTTGGAAATCATGAGAAGTAACGATAAACGTTGTCTTTTTTTCCTCATTCATCTGTTTGATAAATGCACGTATCCGCTGTTTTGACTCCGCATCCAATCCAATTGTCGGTTCATCTAAATACACAATTTTAGGATTATGCAAAAATGCTGCCGTAATATTGCAACGCATTCTTTGTCCTAAGGATAATTGCCTCTCCGGCACATTCAAAAGTTTCTCCAGTCCTAAAATATCTCGAAATTTTTCAATATTCTCTTCAAATATCGGTTTCGGAATTTCATAGAGTCTTTGCAGCACACGAAAAGACTCTATAATAGGAACATCCCACCATAACTGGGAACGATTTCCGAACACCACCCCGATCTGCTTATTATTCTGGATCCGCTTCTTGATCGGTTCTATCCCATCTACAATGATTTTTCCGGACGTAGGGGTAAGTACACCTGAAAGCATCTTGATTGTTGTTGATTTTCCACTTCCATTCGGACCTACATATCCCACTGATTCTCCACGTTCTATCTGGAAATTAATATCATCCACCGCACAAAAATTATCAAACTGTGGAGTCAAAAAACCTTTCACTCCGCCAATCAACCCCGGCTGTACGATTTTTCTTTTATATTCCTTACATAAATGCTGCACTTCTATCATCTTCACCGTTCTTAATTCCTCTCATTTATATCACATTTGTATTATAAGCACTGATTCCAATGCTATTCCTTTTAAGTACCTGTACTATCATATTTTTTCATTCCACAACACCAAATGAGCACTGAGGCCAGCGCAAAGAGCAATGTCACTGCCAAAAGCCACATCGGTACACACATCTTTGTTTTCCCAAGTAAATACATTGCCGGATAATATCCAATAAAGCCGAACGGTATCACTACGGTAAAAAGCACTTGAAAAACTGCCGGAAATATATTAATCGGATATTTTGCAAATTCACGAAAAGTCTGTATAAGATCTGCAATCTCATTTCCCTGGACAAGCCAGAAATTAAGCGCATTAAAAATCAAATAGAGGGAAGAATTCAAAATTGTGCCCATCACGAGAAACTCGATTAAAAATGCGATCAAACTAATCGAACACTCTACCCCTGATTTTGCGAGTGACCAAATCATCAAAGAACACGGCAGAAAAAAACTGACTAACGACGCAAATTCCATTCGAAATGTCAGCATTTGAAACAAAACAGAAGCCGGACGTATCAAAAAAATATCCAACTTTCCTTTCCTAACAAAACTCCCAATGCTCCATACATTATCTAAAAGTCCCCGGCTAATAGCCTCCGTCATTGCACCCAGGGAAAATATCAAGCAAACACCATATATACTCCACTCCCCAAGATTACCAACTACATTTGCGATTGCAAATACGCCAAGAAATCCTGCTGCTTCCCTCGCAACAATAGAGATCAAGCGAATAGTACTATCCATCGGATATTGTACAAGGCATAACATCCCTATTCTTAAAAATGCCTGATACAGTCGAAAATAATATTTCAATCTTTTCACTCTTCTATCCTCCTTGGACAATCACTTTCCGAATCACCATATGATACAACAAATGCGCTAATGCTCCCATTACAATACACCAAAATATCTGAAGTCCCATATATCCCATACATTCTTCCAATCCATATTTCCCAAGAAAAATATTTAACGGAACTGATACCATACCCGCAAATGGAAGAAGTCCAAATACCCTTGCAACTCCTTCCGGAAATAGAGCTAATGGTACAACCCCGCCAGATAATATGGACAATACTGCCGTCTTTGTAAATGCCATGCCAAACATACTGAGTGTATAAAAAGAAGCTAGTCCAACCATAAATTCCACATAAAATAAAATTACCAGCGCCAGCAACACACTAATTAAAAACAAAAGAAATTCCCCGGCTCCTGCCGGACCTACTCCTCTCAGTATAAAAAAAGAAATGAAAGAAACCGGAATTCCCTTCCATAAAATAAAATATGCAAACTCTCCACTGCGCCGTGCAAATAATGTATAAAACAAAGTCACCGGACGTAAAAGTTCTGTCCCAATCGTTCCTTCATATACCCACTCTGCAAATTGCATATTAATTCCACCTGCAAACTGTGACGACAAAACCTTGGACAAAATGACATACGTTATCATCTCCCCCATCGTAAATCCAACAAGTTCATTCTCTCCCATAAACACAATTTTCCATAAAAAATAGTAACTGAAAATAGACACAAGTGTACCAATCGTATTAAACCACACTGCTTTCGTGTATGCCATCTTTTCCAAAAATGTCATTCTCACAAGATAATAAAATTTTTTCATTGACATCTCCCCCACTTGGCTTTTTATACTGTTTTTTTGTACAAAAAATGCACGATTATAGAACCGTGCATTTTTTACTTTTCGTCTTCTGATATTTCTATTACATATTCGATTAAATTTTTAGCCTTTGATACCAGACTGTGCAACACCTTCGATAAACTGTTTCTGGAAGATGAAGAACAGTACGATCATCGGAATAACTGCCATTACGGCACCTGCCATCTGTGCCGGGTAGTTTGTAGCATATTGTCCTTTCAGTGTAGAAAGTGCTGGAGCTAATGTCATCTTAGCCGGATCTGTGTTAACGATCAATGGCCACATGAAGTCATTCCATGCAAATTTTGCTGTAAAGATTACCAGCGCTACGATACCTGGCTGTACTAACGGAAGCATGATCTTTCCAAAAATCTGGAATCTGTTACATCCGTCAAGCAATGCTGCTTCTTCCAATTCCTTTGGCAGTGACATAAAGAACTGTCTCAATAAGAACGTACCAAATGCACTGAACAAGTTCGGGAGGAAGAGACCCGGTAAGGTATTGATCAATCCTAAATTCTGAATGATCAAGTACTGTGGGATTAAGAAAATCTGTCCCGGTACCATTAAGATAGATAACAAGATCATGAAAATCGCATTTTTAAATGGAAAATCAATTCTTGCAAACCCATAAGCTGCCATTGTACAAAATGCAACCTGTACCAATACCGTAATGATGGTTACCACAATCGTATTGATATATACTTTTCCGAACGGCAGAATCTCAAGTACATATTTATAAGAGTCGAACTGCCAATGTTCCGGTAAAATTGACGGCGGTATCTGCATAGATTCCGGCAATGTCTTAAATGATGTAAACACCATCCAGAGGAATGGGAATACTGTGACTGCAATACCTGCGATCAAAAGAATGTGTATAAGCAAATGATTTCTTGTAGATGTCTTTTTCATCGTATTTCCTCCTTTCCTCTAATCGTAGTTTACCCATTTCTTCTGTCCGACCAGCTGGATCACTGTGATGATCATGATCACTGCGAACATAAAGATAGAAATTGCTGCTGCATAACCTTTTTCTCCATACATAAACGCATTCTGATAGAACAAAACATTCATGGTCTTTACTTTGTTGAACGCCGGGTTCGTTACTGGATCGACCATCATATAGATGCTGTCGAATACCTGGAACGCACCGATCAGACCTGTGATCATTACGAAAAAGATCGTTGGAGAAAGTAACGGGATTGTAATCTTAAAGAACTGTTTTACTGGTCCTGCTCCGTCGATTGCCGCTGCTTCATAGTAAGATCTTGAAATTCCCTGCATACCCGCAAGAAGAATGATCATATTATAACCGACACTTCCCCAGATTGCCACGATCATTACGCAGAACAATGCGGTATGCGGGTTTGTAAGCCAGCTCTGCCCTTCGATTCCAAAGATTCCAAGAACCGTATTTAAAATACCGAAGTCTCCGTGGAAGATCAGTTTCCATACAAGTGCTACTGCTACTGACATCGTTACTGATGGCAGGAAGTAGATTGTCCGATAAAAAGAAGTTCCTTTGATCTTGGAGTTTAAGAGGGATGCCACTAACAGTGACAGCGCCAGCCCGATCGGCACTGTCACAACGGCATATAAAAGTGTATTTTTCATGGCGAGCATCAGATCTGGTTCTTGGAACAGACGTTGATAGTTGCTGATTCCGCAGAAGGTTGCCATGTTAAATTTGTTTACATCATTAAAACTGAACCAGAAGTTCTGGATAAACGGAAATACATAGAAGATCAGAAGTCCGATCGTAACCGGCGCAATAAATACGTAGCCTGCTACCCAGTCTTTCTTCTCACGTCTGCTCGCTTTCCGCCTTACTTTTTTCTTTCCTTCGCCCATTTGTATCTACCTACTTTACTTTGCGTTCATTTCATCAAGAATTGCATCTGCCTCTGGCTTAATGTTCTTACAAGCCTCTTCTAATGTGATTTCTCCCTGCCAAGCCTGCTCTAAGTAAGTTTTTTCAACCTGAGAAAGTTTTGCAGTCACTTTACAGTGAGGAAGTAATTCTGTGTTCGGTACATTGTCAAGGAATACCTGAAGATTTAAGTCTTTATGTGTATCTAAGAATAATTCCTGGCAGTCATTTCTAGCAGAGATAACTGTACCTGATTTTCCTTGGATTTCCTGAGCTTCTTTGCTTCCTAACCATAATGCGAAGTCTTTTGCTTCTTCTGGATGTTTTGTATTTGCAGATACAGAGAATGCAAGACCATTGATGATATCTTTATCTACACCATTGAAAGAAGGTCTTTTTACGATTCCGTATTTTCCTTCTAATGTTTTATTATAAGAAGGAATCATGTAGTTTCCTGAGAAGTACATTGCTAACTGTCCGCCCTGGAACATACTGTCTGGATCTGTATCTGTCATCTGCTGTAATGTTGGTGAAAGTCCGTCTAATACAAGATCTAACCATGGCTGGATACCTTCGATTGTCTCTTTTTTATCCCATCCTGTTTCTGTGTTATCTTCATTTAAGAAATATCCACCGTTTGCGAATACAGCTGCATCATATGTAGTCTGTCCGGAGTTACGGTTAATTGCTGTCGGATAAACTCCGTCCGGAAGCCCTGCTGCTTGTAAGTCTTCACAAGTTTTTCTGAAATCTTCAAATGTCCATCCATCTGTTGGATAAGCAACTCCTGCCTGATCAAAGATTTCTTTGTTGTAGAATACGGCATTTGTATCGAAATCTTTCGGGATTCCGTATAATTTACCTTCTACTGTATATCCATCTACCAGTGGTGCCGGGAAATTATCATGCACCTTTAAGTCTGACTCTTTCTCTGCATCTGTTAAATCCATTAAAATTCCTGCGTCTGCATATTCTTCTACATGAAGCACGTTCATAGTGATGATATCCGGAGCAGATCCACCTGTTGCGCTCGCCTCTAATTTTGTCCAGTACTCATTCCATGTTGTAAGCTGTGTCTTCACTGTTACATTTGGATTTTCTTTTGAGTATGCCTCTGCCATCTGTTTCATAACCGGCTCTTGGTCAGAATCCCACACACTCATCACAAGCTCAACTTTTCCATCTTTGCTTCCGCCTTTGTCGCTTCCACCACATCCAGCTAACAATGTAGTTCCTGTTGTCGCAACTAATCCTAAAGCGACTAATTTTTTCAGATTCTTTTTCATTGAAATCATCCTCCTTTTGGTTTATATCATGCGGCAGTTATTTGCCGCCTGGTAACAAATTTGTATTATATACTATCTTCTATAAGTATCCAGTTCGATTACTGCTCCACCATTTAATCTGGACTCCTCAGCAGCCAATGCACAATAATGACTCTCCACAGATTGTTCCACAGAAGTTGTGCTCTTTGTCGGGCCTGACTCATTGATCAACATATCAAGAAATTCTTCGATCATCCGGTTGTCGCCGCCGCCGTGTCCTGAAAAATCAGTTGCCAATGTGCGTACATCTATCACTTCCGGTTCTTTTCCAAACACATTGACTTGAATGGTATTTTCTCCCATATCGGCGATAATCTCACCTAAAGTTCCCATGATCTTCGCATATCGATTTCCGGCAGCTGTATATGCCGTAAACGCACACATTGTATGGCTGATCGTCGATCCATCTGTCATGTTTAAATTAACAACTTGATGGTCTACTACATTATTGTCACAGTGATATACACATCGTCCATACGGTCCCGTCTGAAGTGCTTCGCGTACACTTTCCACTGTTGGGTGAAGTGCCACCACATTGACCGGCCAGTCTGTATTTCCATTTTGAACACCTGTCACAGGATCTGTAATATAAATTTTCTCTGCATCATACGGACACTGATCTTTCACTTTACATCCGTCCATGCATCTGTGCGCCGCTCCTTCCGGTGCTTTATCTTCCCGGAACAAATAGGTATTTCCGAAAGAAGATACCGATTTACAAGTCTTTCCTGTCAGCCATAATAAAATATCCATATCATGACAGCACTTCTGAAGAATCATTGGACTTGTCGTATTAGAATTTCTCCAGTTTCCTCTGACAAAGCTGTGTGCCTGATGCCAATACCCTACATTTTCTACCGAATTCACAGATACTATTTCACCAATCGTTCCTTCATCGATCAGACCTTTGATCTTCGTATAAAATGGAGTATATCTGAGAACGTGACAGACAATTACCTTTCTATCACATTCCTGTGCAACCTTCACAATCTCTCTGCATTCATCCAGATCCGGCGAAATCGGTTTTTCCAGTAATAGGTGATATCCTTTTCTCAATGCCGGAATTGCCTGTCCTACATGTTGTCTGTCCTGTGTTGTAATAAACATCACATCTGCAAGTTTTTCTCTGGCGATCATCTCCTCCGCACTCTGAAAGCACATCTCCTCCGGAATCTGATATTCTGCTGCAACCGCTTTTACTTTCTCTGGATCAATATCTGCAATTGCCACAATCTCCATCTTTTCTGGAAACAGCTTTGCCGTTGGTGCATATGTATCTTTCCCTCGGCTTCCAAGCCCTGCCAGCGCAACTTTTATTCTCTTACTCATCTTTCTTCTCCTCTGTTATAAGTTTGTTTGAATACTCGATTCTTGGTTGTCTGTTGTCTATATTCGTTCTTTATTTATTCTTATTATATATTTTATTGCACATAAATGCTTACAAGATAATCTCCTAAACTTGTCTTATTGTCCTGTATTTGTCATTTAGGATATTTTATATTCCTTTTTCTGTTCTCCTCTGTCCATTTTGACGAGAAATGTTTTCAAAATCCGTCTTACTTTTCTCTGCTCCTGCTCATCCTTAGTCTTTCCTGCATTCGTCAAATTCAACAGACAGATTTTTCTCTGCACAGCAAAGCAGCCTTTTTGTAAAAATTGAATCAAAAAAGACAAGGAATCCCTTCGATCTTTTTTGATCTATTTCCTTGTCTTTTCTCATTCTGTACTTATCTGTCTCTGTTTTTATCGAATCTGGTATGTCTGTGCCTGGAAATCTACCGTAACAACTGTTCCGTCAGCAAATGTTGTTCTCTGTACTTCTGGATTTCCATCTACCATCTCATGGCGCACCATCTCACATTTCGCAACTTTCTCATGCAGATCCGATACGACTTTACATCTCTTAATCTGATCTTCGATGCTAATTTCCACTCCTCCTGCGAAAGAACCGTCTGTATTCTGATATGCACCATCTCTCACAAGATATGGAGCACCTCCATTTAATACTGCATACAGCATGTAGTCTTCTTCCTCACTTACCTTGTCCATCATCCATGGCTCGATCAGACAGTCATGATAAACAAGATTAAATAACGGCACCGGAATTCCTTTCTTTGGACTTCCCGGTCGATCCAGCATGAAGTCATATGGCGCATAATGGCAAAATACGAGACTTGGGATTGCCCAGTCGTTCACTTCCTCAGAACTTGGAAGAATTCCTTTTGACAGAAGATACTCAAAGCATGCATTTCTGTATTCGTAACATTCTCTTCTTGTCATCTTATGCCATGGATGAGAACACTCATCCCCTTCATTACATGTGAATACATCCAGGTAAGCACAATCCAGTTTAATTCCATTGTCCATGATTTCTGTAAAGTTTCGTTTCACGTAAAACGGAGCCTGTGTCGCACAGAGATATGTCTGCGGACCTCCTGCCCAGCGCGCATGACTTGGAATTGTCCCATCTGCGAGACGTGTCGCAAAATTCTCATCAAATGTTTTTGCTGCGTAGTAGTAATCTCTGTACTGGTCGTGGATTCCAAATAAATATCCGCATTCATGCATCGTGTCGGACAGTTCTTTCATCGCTTTCCATCCGCCTGCTTTCTCACATGCTGGAAGGTAATCCGGGTGCTGATTATCATATCCTGGTTCTGCCCATCCATCTAGATGCAGGTATAATTTTTCCACACCAAGTTCATGGAATTTTTTAATCTCTTCTGTTCTCACGGAGAATGGCGTCAGATGATTGTTCTTATCCGGATTCTCTGCATCATAGAAATCAGAGTTTGTCATTACCTGTGTCTTAATTCCCTTATGTAAAAATGCAGATCCGATCAGTTGATCAATAGAAGGAGTCTTCACTGCCTTCTCTGCCAGAGATTTGAATCTTCCCTTTTCGATCACATAGTTTCTGTAAATCTTGCAGAGATCATTGTAATCACAATCCTTGACAAAGCTGTATTTCATCACGCGGCGGTAATCCATCTTGCCCAGACTTGGCTCCCAGCGGATTCCCACATGAGTGTATGGTCCTTCTGCCGGATGTTCTGTATAATATGCTGCATTCCACGGCTGTTCACAAATTGCAATATATCCTGCGCGATCCTTCACCTGTCCAAACCATGGCATATATGCACCTGCAGTTCCCATAAAACCATCAAATACAACTTTATCCACTGCTGTTTTCCATGTATTTGGCACCAGCAATCCCTGTTGCCAGTTCAAAAGTGTATACCAGCTGTCTTTCTTCTCATCAAACTCCATGTATCCCGGCCAGTACACGGATTTTACTTTAACTGTCTCTGTGGAAAGTGGTACCCACTCAAAAAATACATCTCCTGACACCTCTTCGATCCATACGATTGTGTCAAATGCGATGCCTGCATCTGCTCCATTTAGCTCAAATCCCTCAAAATGGCTTAAGATTCCATGTCCGATTCCTGTCTTCCACTCCTCGTGTGAAATCTTCTTCGCATCTGCAAAATAGATTGTTCCTTCCTCACATTCCATGCGTGGACGGAATCCTTCTCCCCAGTTCCAGCTATCTCCTTCATGTGTGATCGTAAATGACAATCTGCTCTCGTCAAAGCGGATCTCCGTTCCTTTTGTATAAATGTTCTCCAACTTTTATACCCTCTCTTTCTTTATGATTCCTGCTGCCGTTCACACAGCGAACAATAACAACATCTCTTCTATCTATTATATATTGTTCTGTGGAAAACCGCTTATTTTATCATCTATGCTTATTGTCTTATTATCCAATTTCTGATAGAATACCAAGTAAAAAACAGAACCTATTTCAAAAAAACAATCACTGAGAATCATTTGCAACCGGCAAATGATCACACTGGAGGAAAGATACAATGGGATATGTCAGTACACGCATGAAAAAAGAAATCAATATCGAGAGCATTGTCACCATACACTATTTTGAATATATGAAAAATTTCGTCTTTCAAGGAGAATCTCACGATTTTTGGGAACTACTCTATGTAGATAAAGGAGAAGTATCTGTTCGCGCAGAAAATGAATGGCTCACACTCCACGCAGGGGATATTATCTTTCATCGACCAAATGAATTTCATGCCTTTGAGTCCATTGGCGAAAAAGCTCCAAACCTTGTCGCGATCTCCTTCTACTGCTTTTCACCCGCCATGCACTTGTTCCAGAAACTACACACCACTCTGACTTTAGAAGAACGTACGATCATCTCACAGATCATTGCTGAGGCAAGACTTGCATTTTCTACCCCGCTTCATGAGCCGCGCATCGAACAAGTTCATATTTCCGAGGAAGCTCCTTTTGGCGCACAGCAATTGATCACCCTTTACCTCGAACTGTTTCTGATCACAATCCAGCGAAACAGATCCTCCTCCGGTCAGTTAGAACATTCTCCTGAACCACCGCTCATGGAATCTCCCGCCAATATTACGGCAAAACAGAACCAGTTTCAACAGATTTCGACTTATATGGAAGAACATATCTGCGACCACCTGACAGTTCCACTAATCTGCTCCCAATTCTCGATCAGCCGTTCTGCCTTACAGGCACTGTTCCACAAAGAAAAAAACTGCGGTGCGATCGAATATTTCAGTCAGATGAAGATTGAATACGCAAAAGAAATCATTCGGATCGGAACAATGAACTTCACAGAGATTGCTCATTACCTGTCTTATAGTTCCCTCCAGTATTTCTCCAAACAATTCAAGAAAGCAACCGGGATGTCCCCACTGGAATATTCTTCTTCGGTAAAAGGAATCTCCAATGCATTCTCGCATTCAACAAAAGAAAAGCTGCATCCATAAGTTCTTCGCCTAATGTAAAATCCCCCCTTTTTAGAATTTACCGCTTTCACAGTGCTTCTAAAAAGAGGGGATTTCTATTTTCTATTCTATTTTAGCAATCTCTGCCTTTGCTTCCTGATCTTATGCATCTTTTAAGAATGCTTTGTATCCTTTTACAGCTTCGTATACGTCTACCTTACTTGTAATCTCCCATGGAGCGTGCATGCAAAGTACAGCCACACCACTATCGATCACGTTCATGACATGTCTTGCAAGAACGTATGCGATTGTTCCGCCGCCTCCGACGTCTACTGCACCGAGTTCTGCTGTCTGGAATGCAACGTTGTTGTCATCCATGATCTTGCGAAGTTCTGCAACATATTCTGCGTTGGCATCGTTAGATCCACCTTTTCCGCCGCTTCCTGTATATTTATTAAACACAAGACCGTGTGCAAAGAATGCAGAATTTTTCTTCTCGAAGCTTGCTGCATATAACGGATCAAATGCAGCACTTACATCTGAAGAAAGCATCTTAGAATTTGCCATTGCACGGCGGAACTTCACTTCTGAGTATCCTTCCACAACATCCATCAGTTCTACGACTGCATTCTCAAAGAATTTAGATGTCATACCAGTTGCTCCGACACTTCCGATTTCTTCTTTGTCCACAAGGATACAGCATGCTGTTCTCTTCACATCTTTTGTCTCTAACATTGCGAGTAAAGATGTAAATGCACAAACTCTGTCATCCTGTCCGTATGCCATAATCATACTTCTGTCAATTCCACATTCTCTTGCCTTTCCAGCCGGAACGATCTCAAGCTCTGCTGAGAGGAAATCTTCTTCTTCGATGTTATAGTTCTCTTTTAATAACTTTAATACGCCTGCTTTGACAGCGTCTTTTTCTTCTCCTTCTAATGGCTTGTTGGCAATCAAAAGATCTAATTTTTCACCTTCGATCACAGTTCTTGCCGGTTTATCCAGCTGTTCTCTTGATAAATGTACAAGAAGATCTGTAATCACAAGTACCGGATCATCTTCTTTTTCACCGATTACGATCTCAACTTTTGTTCCATCTTTTCTCACTACGACTCCGTGAAGTGCAAGTGGTGTTGCTACCCACTGGTATTTTTTGATTCCGCCATAGTAATGTGTATCTAAATAAGCAAACTCATTGTCTTCACATAATGGGTTCTGTTTTACATCAATACGTGGAGAGTCGATATGTGCTCCTAAAATATTCATACCTTTTTCTAAAGGCTCTTCTCCGAGCTGGAACAATACGATAGATTTTCCCATGCACTGGCTGTAAACTTTTGAGCCCTTCTGTAATTTTACTCCACTTGCAATCGCAGATTCAAGACTCTGATATCCAGCTTCTTCTGCAAGGCGGATACACTCTGTCACACATTCTCTCTCTGTCTTTCCTGCATCAAGGTATTCTCTGTATGCAGCATTCACTTTTTCAAGCACTTCTAATTCAGCTGCATCATAGTTATTCCACTGATTTTCTCTTTTCATTTTGTCGTCGCTCCTTTTTGTTTTCTCTATATGCAATGTATGGTAAAATTTACTTTTCACCATACATCTCATAGCATTCTGAGTATCGCGTACTCCTATTAAAATTCAAATTTCTTTTCAAAATATGCTTTCAGATCTTCGATCTTGATTCGCTCCTGTTCCATCGTATCACGATCTCTGACTGTAACCGCTCCGTCTTCTTCAGACTCAAAGTCGTATGTAACACAGAACGGAGTTCCGATCTCATCCTGACGGCGATAGCGCTTTCCGATATTTCCACGGTCATCAAACTCACAATTGTAAGTCTTTGACAGCTCTGCAAATACTTTCTCTGCGCCTTCATTTAATTTCTTAGAAAGCGGAAGCACACCAATCTTGATCGGTGCAAGCGCCGGATGGAAATGCATCACTGTACGGGTATCTCCACCTTCCAACTCTTCTTCATCATATGCGCTGCAAAGGAATGCAAGAACCATACGATCTGCTCCCAGTGACGGCTCGATGACATACGGAATATATTTTTCTTTCTTCTCATCATCAAAGTAAGTCAGATCCTGTTTGGAGACTTCCTGATGCTGTGACAAGTCATAGTCCGTTCTGTCTGCGATTCCCCAGAGTTCTCCCCATCCAAATGGGAATAAGAATTCTACGTCGGATGTCGCCTTACTATAGAAGCATAACTCTTCCGGCGAATGGTCTCTGACTCTGATCTCCTCCTCTTTCAATCCAAGAGAGCTCAACCAGTCAAGACAGAATTTCTTCCAATATGCAAACCACTCTAAATCTGTACCCGGCTCACAGAAAAATTCTAATTCCATCTGTTCAAATTCTCTTGTACGGAATGTGAAGTTCCCTGGTGTGATCTCATTTCGGAAAGATTTCCCAACTTGTGCAATTCCAAACGGAATTTTCTTTCTGGATGTACGCTGTACATTTTTAAAGTTTACAAAGATTCCCTGCGCAGTCTCCGGTCTTAAATATACTGTGTTTTTCGCATCCTCTGTCACTCCCTGGAAGGTCTTGAACATCAGGTTAAACTGTCTGATATCTGTAAAATTATGTTTTCCGCAGGACGGACATGGTACGTTATGTTCTTCAATCCATGCTGCCATCTCTTCCTGTGACCATGCATCTACACTGTCTTTTAATTCAATCCCATGCTCCTGAGCGAAATCTTCGATCAGCTTATCTGCACGGAATCTTTCTTTACATTCTTTACAATCCATAAGCGGATCACTGAATCCCCCGAGATGTCCGGATGCCACCCATGTCTGAGGGTTCATCAGAATCGCACAGTCTACACCAACATTATATTTTGATTCCTGAACAAATTTTTTCCACCAGGCTCTTTTTACATTGTTCTTAAGTTCTACACCGAGATTTCCATAATCCCATGTATTCGCAAGCCCACCGTAGATCTCAGATCCCGGATATACAAAACCTCTTGATTTTGCCAAGGCCACGATTTTGTCCATTGTCTTCTCCATAACTATCTACCTCACTCTCTTCTCTTCATCCATGACAGTTTCCACCCACAGATAAATAAGATATTAATGTCTGTTATTATACCCTTTCCCGTTTGTTTTTTCAAGCAATCTGGGATAGTTTTTCCTAATGGCAGTATGGAATAGCATTCCTTTTATCGAATACAGACTTCCAGTACTTCCAGTGATTTAAAATTCTTGTCAATATGATGCCGGATATACTGCCTCATCAGCTGTTTCAGTTCTTTCTGCACCTGAGCACTTACCGTAAAGGTATAAAGCTTCTCGATACTGCTGCTGATAATATACTGCATCGCATAAACTGTGGATGGATGCAGTCTTTTCCCATCCTTGACCTCGTGGCAGCACTCGCTGCACAGCATCCCCTGCCCAGACTCACTGAACACTTCCAGTTCCTCCGTCGAGCCACAGACCACACATGCAAACACTTCCGGCGCCTCCCCATTGATACTGATCGACTTCAGTTCAAATATGTAACGGATCAATTCATAAGGTATGGTCTTTCTTACAAGCGCACGCAGCGACTGGTACAGAAGTTTCAGCATTTCCCGCTCATCATTATTCTCTTTTGTATAATAGTCCGCAAATTCCATGAAATAAAACCCATAGTAGGCTCCCTCCATATCTGTGCGCAGCTCTGAAAAATAATTAGAGATATCTGCCTGCACCAGATTGTAGGAGCTTTTCCCTTCATACAACGTCATCTCCCCGAAAGCAAACGGCGTTGTCACACCTACAAGGGAGCTGTTTGGACGTCTCGCTCCCCTTGCAAATGCAGAAATCTTGCCTCGTTCTTTTGTCAGAATCACAACTCTCTTATCGTAGTCCCCCACCGGGGCCGCCGATAAAATCATTCCTGTCACTGTCACTGCCTGATTCACTTGTCTGTTCTCCTGCCCATCCTAAACTTTTTTCTCTGTCTTTATACAATTCCATTGTCTGCTGACAAATCTCCATCCCTTTGTAACAGAGATAATCTTCTACTTTTCCTGTCTCCACAAAATGGTCCCAATATGCATTCTTCATCCAATCATCCCTTCGTATTTCTTTACTTCTAGGATGTCCATTCTGAATGAAACTATACAACTGGTCTTGTACCTCATGTTGTATTCTTATTTAATCTTCCTTTGTATATCCAAAGTTCCTGATCAGGAAATCACTGTCTCTCCAGTCTTTTTTGACTTTCACCCAAAGCTGCAGGTTCACTTTGCACTCCAGCATCTGCTCAATCTCATAGCGCGCCGTGCTTCCGATTTTCTTTAACATCGCCCCCTGCTTTCCGATGATGATCCCTTTGTGCGAATCTCGCTCACAGATGATCGTCGCATCGATATCTACAATCTTCTTACGCATCTTCATCCTGTCGATTGCCACTGCAATCCCATGCGGAATCTCTTCGTTCAGACTATGAAGCGCTTTCTCACGGATAATTTCCGCTACAATCTGGCGCTGTGGCTGATCTGTGATCGTATCCTCATCATAGAACTGAGGTCCGTATGGAAGGTGCTGCATGATCACACGGATCAATTCATCTGTATTTTCTCCGCTTCGCGCCGAAACCGGAACAATCGCCGCGAAGTCATAGATATTCTTGTAGGCATCAATAAATGTAAACACTTCTTCTTTCTTAACTTTATCTGTCTTATTGATTACAAGGATCACAGGTGTCTTTACCTTTTTCAGCTGTTCTGCAATATGCCGTTCTCCCGCTCCGATAAATGTCGACGGCTCTACGAGCCAGAGCACCACATCTACTTCGTTCAATGTGCGCTCTGCCACATTTACCATATATTCTCCAAGCTTATTTTTCGCCTTGTGGATTCCCGGGGTGTCTACGAAAACAATCTGTCCTTCCTCTGTTGTCAGAACTGTCTGAATCCGGTTCCTCGTCGTCTGTGGCTTGTTCGATGTGATCGCTATCTTCTGTCCGATCAGATAATTCATCAGTGTTGATTTTCCCACATTCGGTCTTCCGATCAATGTGACAAAACCTGATCTGTAATCTGCTCTCATTCGTTCTCCTTCCTATGCAAGATTTTTAATCTCCATAAATAATTCTTTCTGTGCTTCAATCTTCTCTTCACTTCCGACTACGCACAAATCTCCTGCCTTCAACACTGCCTCCACAATATCGGCAAGTGCACGGATGTCTGATACTTTTGCATCTAATACTTCTTTTCTCTCCTGCTCGATCATCTCTTTTGACACATGATTCATATAGAGGTTCATAGATCGTTCTCCCTTTGTAGCAGGTGTCATCGGCACATCCATATTGCTGATCGTTCCGATGATGTATTTTTTCATATCTCTGTCATCGACGTCAAAGTTTCTGAGGTATTCTGTAATTCCCTCGTATACTTCATTGGTCTTTTCCAGATTCGGATCCCGATAAGAAACAAAATATCCATCTCCAATCCGGTTAAAGTTACTCATACATCCGTATGCGCCGCCTTTTACACGGATATTCTGCCAGAGATAATCATAGCTTAAAATTACTTTCAAAATCTGCAGCGCTCCGGTGTAATCAAGACCTTCCTCCATAAAATTTCCGGTACGGGCTACATACTGCACTTTTGATGCTGTCTGAAACCCTTCGTTCTTCTTCTCACAGTGAAGAATGCACGGAGTGTGGTCTGCTGTTCCCTGATAAATTCCGTTCTTCAGCTCTCTGATCAATTTCTCCAATTCTTCCAATCCTTCTTTTCTGGATGTACAACTGATGATCATGTTATCTGCGCGGAAGATTTGTTCGGATAATTTCTTCAAATTCATGATCAGTGCTGCCTTCTCTTCCTCAAAATGATCTGCAATCTTGCACACTTTTTCGTAGAATGCGATTCCATTTGTCAAATCTTTAAATTGTGACATCGGCGAGCGGTAGGACATCGCACGCAACACTGCGGTCATATGTCCGGAAGATTGGAATTTCATCTGAAGTCTTGATTTCAACAATGCCAAAATTTCTTCCAAACGCTTCTCATCTTCGAATTTTGACTCCATCAAAAGTTCACGGATCATCTGGAATGCAACTGGAAGTTTATCATAGAGTGCTTTTGTCTTCACCTCAAAAGCAGCCTTAAATTCCTTCTCAGAAACTTTCGTCACATTCGGATACACTTCAAGGCTTGTCCCGATTCCCCCAGTGCTCATATTGATCTCATTGAACAATTCTCCATAGGCATAGTTGTTCGTGTCGATCATTCCAATTACAGACTGTAAAATTCCCACGTATGGGAGCTGTTCTTCCGGCACATCTGACAGATCAAACATCAATGACAGATAGCTGATTCCGTTTGTCTCTACATCATGATGTACGACAAGTGTATCTGCCAGATGCAGTTCCTCATTATAAATCGGTGCAATTTCCTTTGAAATATCCTCAATCTCCAGCACCGGAATTGCTTCCAGTTCTTCTTTCGTCGATGGCTCTTCCTGATATGCGATCAGCTCTTTCGTATCTGCCACAATCTTCTCCACTTCTGCTTCCGAAAGACTCTTCTTATATTCCTGAAGACGTTCTGCCAATTCTTTGTCTAACCGTGCGGTGCGCCCTTTCTCCGGCTTAATCACGACAATTGCTCCGTGCGGATTGTCCAAAATGTACTTCTGAATCAATTCTTCAAAATACCCTGAACCGATCTGTTCTTTTAAGAATGCAAATGTTTTCAGCTCTTCCACATGGATAAATGGTTTTTCATCGTCATAAAGCCAGCTGTCAAACATCTGCAGTCCATACATCAATCCTTTCGGGAAATTTCCAAAATCGGCTTCCCGGTAGCGGAACTCATGATAATTGATTCCTGCTTCCAGCGCTTTCTGATCCATTCCATTTTTCACGATTTCTTTCAACGTATCTTCTACGACCTGAATAAACGCTTCCTTCTGTTCCAGATTGGCATTCTTTGCAATGATCGAGAAAATCGGCTGATAAATCCCATTGTCGTAAGATCCCATAATATCTTTTCCGATGCCCGCATCCACAAGTGCCTTCTTCAACGGCGCACCTGGTGCAGACAGAAGTGCATAGTCAAGAATCTGAAATGCGAGATACAACTTCTCATCCAGACTTGTCCCGATCACCTTGTTGTAGGATAGATATGTGTTATCTTCCTCTGACTCACTGCTTGTGATCGAATATGCCATCTCTACTTCCTTCATCTGCTCAAACGGCTTTTGGAAACGAATCTCTGAGTCGATTGCAAGATAATCAAACTTACTTAAGTATTCCTGATCCAGCCAGTTTAATTTTTCCTCCATGTCCATATCCCCATACAGATAGATATAACTGTTGGACGGATGATAATACTTCTTGTGGAAGTTTAAAAATTGTTCGTACGTCAGTTCCGGGATTACATCCGGATCCCCTCCGGACTCATTGCGGTAAGAAGTATCCGGGAACAGCGTGTTTAAGATGACACGATCCAAAACACCTTCCGGTGAGG
This sequence comes from Coprococcus sp. HPP0074, assembly GCF_964238105.1. NCBI lineage: Bacteria > Bacillati > Bacillota > Clostridia > Lachnospirales > Lachnospiraceae > Coprococcus > Coprococcus sp. HPP0074. The sequence goes on from NZ_CAXSKS010000010.1 coordinate 33,091, forward strand.
AGAATGCTCCTTTCATCTCATTGTATACTACTCCGTTATACTCCAGATCACTTTCCTTTTCATCCAGCTTATAACTCCAGCCTTCCTGCCGGAAAATCTCATCTCGCTCATAGATATTTGGATAAAAAACCGCATCCATATAAACATGCATCAGATTCTGGAAATCCTTGTCATTGCAGCTTGCGATCGGATACAATGTCTTGTCCGGATATGTCATCGCATTCAAAAATGTATTCAAAGAGCCCTTCACCAGCTCCACAAACGGATCTTTTGCCGGAAATTTCTTCGATCCACAGAGAACAGAATGCTCCAAAATATGCGGAAGTCCTGTGCTGTCTTCCGGCGGTGTACGAAAACCAATTGTAAATACCTTATTCTCATCATCGTTCTCTAAAAGGAGCACCCTCGCTCCCGTCTTTTTATGTCTGAATAAATAGCCGACAGACTGTAAATCTGATACGTCCTGTTTCCGTACAAGTTCGTATGCAGATAATTGTGTATGCTTCATACTATCACTCTCCACTCTGTATTTTCCTATCATAGCAGCGGCTCAAACAGACCGCTCCGATTTATACATTATATCATTATTTTCTATATTAAGAAAGTAAAAAGAATCTGATCTCTTTGATTTCATAAACAATGTGTTCTTTCAAACACAAATAGGAGACCGTATTTTTACGATCTCCCGTTTGTTTTCTTTTTATTCTTGATTTTCTGTTTTCTTCTTGATCACCATCAATGTAACGATCATCAATCCGATTCCAACCGGGAGTGCTATCCATGCACTCTGTACAAATCCGGCAATGATATACGTCACAAAAGAGACCAGTGCCGCCGTAATGACATACGGAAGCTGTGTCGATACATGGGTAACATGATCACACTGCGCACCGGCAGATGCCATGATCGTCGTATCTGAAATCGGAGAACAGTGATCCCCGCATACCGCTCCTGCCATACATGCAGAGATGGAAATGATCATCAAAGTCTCGTTTGTCTCTGCAAAAATCGCAACGACAATCGGAATCAAAATTCCAAAAGTTCCCCAGGAAGTTCCCGTGGCAAATGCCAAAAAGCATCCGATCAGGAAAATGATCGCCGGAAGGAAGTTCATCAATCCTTCCGCAAACTGATTCACACCCATTGCAACAAACGCTGCCGCTCCGAGACTGTCTGTCATCGCTTTCAAGGTCCATGCAAATGTCAGGATCATAATTGCCGGAACCATCGCCTTAAATCCTTCCGGAATGCATTCCATACACTCTTTAAAAGTCAAAACCTTCCGGACACAGTACAGCCCAATCGTAAGAACGAGGCCAAAGAAGCTTCCGAGGACAAGTCCCACCGACGCGTCACTGTTCGAGAACGCTGTTACAAAATCAACCCCGTCAAAAAATCCTCCGGTATAGATCATCCCAATTACACAGCAAACGATCAGGGATGCAATCGGAATCAGAAGATCTGTCACTTTCCCATTTTCATTGACAGGAATTTCCTCCCCACTCTCGTAAGGTCTGTTCGCAGTTGTAAAGATATCTCCTTTTACTGCATTTTTCTCATGTGTCCGCATTGTCCCAAAATCAAATTTCATCACAACAATCGCAATCATCATCAGAATCGTCAATAGTGCATAAAAATTGTACGGAATTGCCCTCATAAAGATGGAAAAACCATCTTCTCCCTCTACAAATCCCGTCACCGCTGCTGCCCAGGAAGAAATCGGAGCAATAATACAGATCGGAGCTGCAGTTGCATCAATCAGATAAGATAACTTTGCTCTCGACACCTGATGTCTGTCTGTCACAGGCTGCATCACGCTTCCGACTGTAAGACAATTAAAATAATCATCGATAAATATCAACATTCCCAGCGCAATCGTTGCAAGTTGTGCACCGACACGAGTTTTTATTCTCTTTCCAGCCCACTTTCCAAATGCCGCAGATCCTCCTGCCCGGTTCATCAGGCTGACCATCGCTCCCAGTATGATCAGGAATACAAGAATTCCTACATTATAACTGTTCGACAGCACACTGATGATTCCTCCCTTGAAAATGTGGACAATTGTTCCCTCAAATGAAAAGTCTGAATAAAACATCGCCCCCACAAGAATTCCTACAAACAGTGAACTATAAACTTCTTTCGTGATCAAAGCCAATGCAATGGCCACCACCGGGGGAATCAATGCCCAAAATGTTGCATACATCTTCGGCTGTACCGCCTCCCCATCCGCTGCAAATACCGTCATTGACAGCAATAGTGTAAACATAAACACAAACGCCGCCACACTCCATATTTTTTTCTTTGAAATGTGCATAAAAGTTCTCCTTTCTCTCTAATCCTTTAAAATAATTTCAAATTTGTTTTTAGAAAAAGAAAACCATGAACGACAACTTGCTAAAGCGCGTTCATGGCAAAAACCTTCTAACTCATCTCTGTTTTATTTCAGCCAACGATAGCACTCCACATGTCTGTGACAGTCCACTGCATATTCTGCAGTGACCCAGATCCTGCTCCCCGGACGAAAGAACAGTTCTTCGGCAATTCATCCTTTCCGGTACATCGGTTGTCCACCGTGTTCTCATGTACCGTACTGATAATCCTTGCACCTCTATCTCTTGTCATTCAATTCTTTTTTCAAACAGAATTTAGTATACCACAATTTTCCTAAAATAGGAATTGCTACTTTTACTATTTTTTCTTCTGTCCTTTTTCTTTTTTTGTATACTTTCTGCAAAAAGGGATACTCCATTTCTGAAGTATCCCTTTTCCATGACTTTATTCTCTTTCGAAAAACATTATTGTCTGTTCTATTCAGCGTCGCTTCCATAGAGAGTTACAAGTTTGTTCAAGTATGCATATCTCTCTTTTGCTGCTTCTTCTGATTTCGCAAATAATTCTTCTGCTCTTTCTGGGTTCATTCTTGCCAATGCATTGTAACGAACTTCTCCATTTAAGAATTCTCTGTAATCTTCTGTTGGAGCCTTGCTGTCGAGAGTGAATTTATTTCCTTCTGCAGCTGGGTTGAAGCGGAAGTTGTGCCAGTATCCTGATTTTACTGCTAACTCTTCTTCTGTCTGAGCTTTGTTCATACCCTTCTTAATACCATGGTTGATACATGGAGCGTAAGCAATAATTAAAGATGGTCCTGGATAAGCTTCTGCTTCTGCAATCGCTTTTACAGTCTGATTGAAATCAGCTCCCATAGCAATCTGTGCTACATATACATATCCGTAGCTCATTGCAATGCTTGCCATATCTTTCTTCTTCACTTCTTTACCGCCTGCTGCGAACTGAGCAATCGCACCTGTCGGTGTAGATTTTGAAGATTGTCCACCTGTATTAGAGTAAACTTCTGTATCGAATACCATAATGTTGATATCCTGTCCGGAAGCTAATACATGGTCAACTCCACCGAATCCGATATCGTAAGCCCATCCGTCTCCACCGAAGATCCACTGTGATTTCTTAGCTAAGAAGTCTTTGTTCTGTAAGATTTCTTTTCTCAATTCACATCCACAGTCACAAGCTTCTAATGCTGCAACAAGGTTATCTGTTGCTGTTCCGTTTGTAGCTCCACAGTTAAATGTCTCTAACCATTCTTTTCCTGCTGCAACAACTGCTTCATTGTCTCCGCTCTCTACTAACTTCTCAACTTTTGCTTTTAAGCCGTTTCTTAAAGCTTTCTGAGCTAATAACATACCGTAACCGAACTCTGCATTATCCTCAAATAAAGAGTTAGACCATGCAGGACCCTGTCCTTTTTCGTTTACTGTGTATGGTGTAGACGGTGAAGAGTTACCCCAGATTGAAGAACATCCAGTTGCATTCGCGATGTACATTCTGTCACCGAATAACTGTGTGATTAATTTTGCATAAGGAGTCTCTCCACAACCTGCACAAGCTCCTGAGAACTCAAGTAATGGCTGTTTGAACTGGCTTCCTTTTACTGTTGTTTCTTTAAATTTAGCAACTACTTCTGGTTTTACCGGAATCTCTCTTCCGAAATCGAAGTATTCCTGTTTTCCAGCATTTGCTTCCATGTTTTCCATTACAAGAGCTTTCTCACCCTTCTTACCTGGACATACATTTGCACAAGAGCCACATCCTGTACAGTCATAAGCAGATACTGTCATTGTAAATTTCATTCCCGGCATACCGATCATATCGATTGTCTCGATTCCTTCCGGAGCTTTTGAAAGTTCCTCTTCTGTAAGAGCAACCGGACGGATAACTGCATGTGGACATACATATGCACAACGGTTACACTGGATACAGTTTTCTGGTTTCCATACCGGAATATCTACTGCAATACCACGTTTCTCGTATGCAGAAGAACCTGATGGTGTAGAACCATCTACGTATTCTGTGAATGCAGATACCGGAAGTGTATTTCCTTCCTGAGCATTTACTTTTGCCTGGATATTCTTAACGAAGTCAACAACTTCTTTTCTTCCACCTTTTACTTCTGGTGTAAATAAGCCTTCGTCCTCTGCGTTCTTCCAGCTTTCTGGAACCTGAACTTCTACAACCTGTTTTGCACCTGCATCGATCGCATCGTAGTTCATCTGTACTATCTTGTCACCTTTCTTACCGTAAGATGCTTTTGCAGCTGCTTTCATTAATTCGATTGCATGTTCTTCCGGAATGATATTAGCAAGTTTGAAGAATGCTGACTGGAGAACTGTGTTGATACGTCCGCCAAGTCCGATTTCTTTACCAATCTTGATACCATCGATCACATAGAACTTAATGTTGTGATTTGCGATAAATGCTTTCACCTGTCCTGGAAGATGTTTCTCAAGTCCTTCCATATCCCATGGACAGTTCAGTAAGAATGTACCACCGTCAACTAATTCCTGTACCATGTTGTACTTATTCACATAAGATGGATTGTGACATGCTACAAAGTTAGCCTGTTTGATCAGGTATGTAGATTTGATCGGGCTCTTACCAAAACGTAAGTGAGACATTGTCACACCGCCTGATTTCTTAGAGTCGTAATCAAAATATGCCTGTGCGTACATATCTGTGTTGTCACCGATGATCTTGATAGAGTTTTTGTTTGCTCCAACAGTACCATCTGCTCCAAGTCCCCAGAACTTACAGTTGATTGTTCCTTCTGGTGTTGTGACTAACGGAGCACCTACTTCTAATGATAAGTTTGTAACGTCATCCACGATACCGATTGTGAATTTCTGTTTTTCTGTGTTGTCATATACAGCAACGATCTGAGCAGGTGTTGTATCTTTGGAACCTAATCCATAACGTCCTGTAAATACAGGTACTGCATCAAATTTTGTTCCTTTTAAAGATGCAACTACGTCTAAGTATAATGGTTCTCCAAGCGCTCCCGGCTCTTTTGTTCTATCTAATACTGTGATCTGTTTTACAGATTCTGGAATTGCATTGATCAGAGCTTCTGCAGAGAATGGTCTGTAAAGACGAACTTTTACAACACCAACTTTTCTTCCTGCTGCTAATAAGTAATCAACTGTCTCATCGATTGTATCACATACAGATCCCATAGCGATGATTACATGTTCTGCATCTTCTGCTCCATGGTAGTTGAATAATTTGTAGTTTGTACCAATCTTCTCATTGACTTTGTCCATGTATTCCTGAACGATTGCCGGCATAGCATCGTAGAATGGGTTACATGCCTCTCTTGCCTGGAAGAAGATATCCGGGTTCTGAGCAGAACCTCTCTGGCATGGGTGATTTGGGTTCAGTGCATGTGCTCTGAATTCAGCAATTGCATCCATGTCTGCCATATCTTTTAAGTCTTCATAATCCCATGTCTCAATCTTCTGAATCTCGTGAGATGTTCTAAATCCATCGAAGAAGTTGATAAACGGAATCTTTCCTTTGATTGCTGCAAGGTGAGCAACCGGTGTCAAGTCCATAACTTCCTGTACACTTGATTCACAAAGCATCGCACATCCTGTCTGACGACATGCATAAACGTCTGAGTGATCACCAAAGATTGATAATGCATGGCTTGCTAAAGCACGGGCAGAAACATTGAATACACCCGGTAACTGCTCACCAGCGATTTTGTATAAGTTAGGAATCATAAGTAATAATCCCTGAGATGCTGTGTATGTAGTTGTCAAAGCACCTGCTGCGAGGGAACCGTGTACTGTACCTGCTGCACCTGCCTCTGATTGCATTTCTGTTACCTGAACTGTCTGTCCAAAAATATTCGTTCTACCTTGAGTAGCCCATTCATCTGTAGCTTCCGCCATAACTGATGAAGGTGTGATAGGATAAATAGCTGCAACATCTGTAAATGCATAAGAAGCATGAGCTGCTGCGTGATTACCATCCATGGTCTTCATTTTTCTTGCCATTGGTTTTTTCCTCCTTCAAATTCTAGGTTTTTTCCTATTTATTCATATTATATTCCTCTTGTATACAAAAGTCCAGTAGGAATTTGTTCCTTTTAAAATACAAGAGAATTTTCCCAAAAAACTCCCCACCTTCCACAGCTTTTCTTTGCCGTTTCCGGTGAGGAGTTTTTCTCTCACAATCTATTCTGTTAATGTCTCTCTGTCTCACACTCTCTGCGGAGCTGTCTTCTTTTTTCCATCTGTTTCTTTCGCTCGACTTCTTTTCTAAAATGTATGATCAGCACAATGCTTACTGCCGCTGAAACAACTGCAAAAATCAGTGAAACCGGAAGATTTCCAAAAGGAAGATGGAGTTTGTCCACACGGAGTGCCTCAATCCATGTACGCCCGATTCCATATAATGCTATGTAGATTAAAAACAGTTCCCCTTCAAACATTTTTTTCTTATAATAGAGAAGCACAAGTACAAGAATCAGAAGGTTCCATACCATCTCATACAAAAATGCAGGATGTACCTGAATATAAGAAATCCCTTCCAGTTCTACGATATGTTCCCGCATCTTTTCTGTAATATCGGCGGTCCGCACAGCATCGACCGGAAGCTGCATTGCAAAAAGTCCATCTGTATATCCGCCAAAAGATTCTCTGTTAAAGAAATTACCGAATCGCCCGATAATCTGTCCTGCAATCAGACCAACAGTTGCCGTATCTAACAGACGCATCGGTTTTTCCCGCTTCCGTTTCGCATAGAAAACTGTAAAAAGTACCGCTGCCATCAAGGCACCATAAAATGCAAGTCCTCCCTGCCTCAAATTGAAAATACGAAAGAAATGTCCTTGATACCTGTCCCACGAAAACAGAACATAATAGAGTCTTGCCCCGACAACACCCCAAAGCACCGTCCCAATCACAAGATCTAAATAATGCTCAATATTTTGTCTGCTCTTTACTGCAAAATAAATCGTAATAAAAATCCCCGCGACAAGCGCCAGACCTATCAGTATTCCATAGTATGTAATATGAAACCCCAAAATGGATATGGACCGACCCACATGTTCCAGTTCGATTCCCAAATGCGGAAAATTGATATTCATATTCATACTACCTCTCCCTTCTCTGGCTTTCTACACGTTGAAACGGAATAAAATAATGTCACCGTCCTGAACAACATATTCTTTTCCTTCCAGACGGACAAGCCCTTTCTCTTTCGCGTTCGTATAAGTACCACATGCCATCAGATCATCATAGCTTACGATCTCCGCACGGATGAATCCACGTTCAAAATCTGAATGAATCTTTCCTGCTGCTTGTGGAGCTTTAGTTCCTTTTGTGATCGTCCATGCTTTGACTTCCTGTTCTCCAGCTGTCAGGTAACTTAAAAGTCCAAGGAGGCTATAGCTTGCACGAATTAATTTTTCCAAACCTGATTCGCTCAGTCCAAGATCTTCTAAAAACATTTTCTTCTCATCGTCATCCAACTCTGCGATTTCCTGCTCGATCTGTGCACATACAACAAACACTTCACAGTGCTCTTTCTCTGCATATGCTCTGACCTCTGCCACACCGGAATTGTCTGCACCGTCATTTGCAAGATCATCTTCTGTCACATTTGCCGCAAAAATTACTGGTTTATAAGTCAACAGATTATAACTTTCCAGCCATTCCTGCTCTTCCTCATCTTCAGTCGTAAAGCTGCGTGCCATATTTCCTTCTTCGAGATATCCTTTCAGCCGCTCTAACAATACAAGTTCTTTTGCCGCTGACTTGTCATTTCTCGCAACTTTTGTCGTCTTTGCGATACGTCTCTCTAAAATCTCAATGTCTGAGAAAATCAACTCTAGATTGATCGTCTCAATATCTCGAAGCGGAGCAATACTTCCATCTACATGTACAATATTCTCGTCTTCAAAACATCTCACAACATGAACGATTGCATCTACCTCACGGATATTTGCAAGAAACTGATTTCCAAGACCTTCTCCTTTGGAAGCTCCCTTCACCAAACCTGCAATGTCTACAAATTCAATCGTTGCCGGAACAATCTTCTTTGTATGGTACATCTCCCCAAGCACTTCCAGACGCTCATCCGGCACTGCAACAACGCCGACATTCGGATCGATCGTGCAGAATGGGTAGTTTGCTGACTCTGCCCCTGCCTTTGTCAATGAGTTAAATAATGTACTTTTCCCTACGTTCGGCAATCCAACGATACCTAATTTCATTTCTGTCCTTCCCTATTCAGAAATCTTCGTCTGATAAAGATTTCTGCCTTTCTCTATTTTCTTTCACAGAGTTGCATCTCTTTTCTGCTGTCAGATGCAGTTCTGTGAACATGCATTCTTACATCTTAGTCTATCATATCTGTGCAGGTTTGCCAATAGACACCCTGCGTTCCTTTTTCTTTTTTTCTTCTTTTTGTGACTTTTTACTTTTTTCACTTATTGATACATTTCTTCTCTTGTTTCCATTAAAATGACCATCCCTTCACCAAAAGCAATGACCGCTTCCTCCCCGTCAATCTGATTACTCACACAAAGGCTGTCGTAAGGAACAAGAGTGTGATCTGTCAATGGGTATTTTGCTCCACGAATATAGAGATGTCGGACTTCTCCTCCGAGTGGAAATAAAGAGAAATATTCCCCATAGGTCTCTGATTTTTTCAACCGTACTTCTCGTTCCACGACCTGGATCCGATTGTGTCCGTCAATGATCTCTGCCGGAATTCCTGACCGTGCAGGAATTGAAAGAACCTGAATGTTCGCCATCACATGATCCAGCCTCGTTCCGGTTCCTCCGAGAATCGTGATATTTCCGTATCCACTCTCCACTGCATATCGCACGGCAATCTCTGTATCTGACGCATCCTTGACCGGATTAAACTCCCGGATAGGAATCTCTGTCCACTCCTTGTACCAGACGATAATCTCAGGTGCAATACTGTCAAAATCTCCTACAATATAATCCGGCTTGATTTTGTGCTTATAAAAAAATTCCAGTCCCCGGTCAACCGCGATCAGAAATGCAGACGATTGTTTTTTTAAAATGTCCAGTGCAAGATTTTCTTCCACTGTGCCGCCGCTGATGATCACAACATGTTGTCTATTCATAACCTCTTAAGATCTCCATCATATTTTTTGTGTTTTCTGCAGCATCTCCACGGAAAATAGCAGAACCTGCCACAATCACATTTGCCCCTGCTTCCAGCACTTCTCTTACATTCGTTGTATAGATTCCACCATCCACTTCAATATCTGCGGTTGAGTTGACACGATCAAGCAGTGCTCTCGTCTCTCGAATCTTCTCCAGAGAAGATGGGATGAAAGACTGACCTCCAAATCCAGGATGTACACTCATGATCAATACCATATCTACCAATTCCACATATGGCTCCAGTTCTGCCACCGGTGTGTCCGGGCAGATTGAGATTGCCGCTTTCGCCCCACATGCTTTGATTTTCTCCAGTGTCGCTTTCACATCACTGCACGCCTCCAGGTGAACGGTGATAATATCTGCCCCTGCTTTCTGAAATTCTTCTACATAGCGAATTGGCTCTTCAATCATCAAATGCACATCAAAAATCTGATCCACTGCGTTTCTGATGGATGCCAGTACCGGCATTCCAAAAGAAATACTTGGCACAAACTTTCCGTCCATCACATCAAAATGAATGTACTGTGCTCCTTCCCGCTCTGTCTCTTTCATCTGTTCCCCTAATTTTGTAAAATCTGCCGCCAATATAGACGGAGCCAAAATCATTTCCATGTTAGTATCTCCTCTTCTCCTGTAATTCCTTATACATCTCTAAATAATTCTGATACCGCACTTTGTGGATCTCTCCAGCTTCCACCGCTTCCTTGACCGCACACTTCGGCTCATGAATATGGTCACATCCCTGGAATTTGCACATTCCTTCATAATATGTAAATTCCGGAAAATAATATTTCAATTCTTCTTTTTCAAATTCATTCACATACAGCGAACTAAATCCCGGAGTATCCATAATATAGGAATCCTCATCAATCGGAATCAGTTCCGAATGTCTTGTTGTATGCTTTCCGCGGGCAATCTTCTTGCTGATTTCCCCTGTCTCCATCTTCGCCTCCGGCTGAAGAATATTGATCAAGGAAGACTTGCCCACTCCGGAAGGTCCTGCTACCGTTGTTGTCTTTCCTTTTAAAACCTCTTTTACAAGCGCAATATTTTCCTCTTTTTTTGCACTCGTAAAAAGGATCTGATAGCCACACCTTCTGTAAATTTCCTGCAATTCCTGAATCTCTTTTTCTGTTGCAATATCCTGCTTATTGAAACATAACACCGCCGGAATCCCTTTTGTCTCCATCATGATCAAAAATCTGTCTAACAGATTGAAGTGTGGCTTTGGATCCGTCACTGCAAAGACAACAAGTGCTTGATCGATATTTGCTACTGCCGGACGGATCAATTCGTTTTTCCTTGGAAAAATCTGAATAATATTTCCCGTCTTCTCTTCCTCACTCAGGCAGTCGATCTCTACATTATCTCCGACGAGTGGTTTTCTCTTCTCTTTTCTGAAACTTCCTTTTGCCTTACATTCATAAATACCGAATCCTACTACATGAACGTAGTAGAATCCGGCAATTCCTTTTACAATCTTTCCCTGCATGAATTTTCCCTTATCCATTTATTTGTCTGGCTTCCGGGCACAAATACACAGTACTGTACCGCTTTTGTTCCTTCAAACTAATGCCCGGAATTTCCTTCCTGACCAGTGGTATTTCCATCCGTGCTGCCGCTATTGTTATCTCCGCTGCCATTATGATCTGTGTTTCCATTGTTATTTCCATCGGTAGGCGGCTGTTCTGCCGGACCGTCACTGATCCAGATTTCAACCGTTGCTCCTTTTTCCAGTTCATCCCCGGTATTCGCACTGGCATAAAATACAGATCCTTTTTGATTTTCATTTGGCTCATGATAGATGACCGGTGTCAATCCGGCTGCCTGAAGTTGTGCCTTTGCATCCGCCTCTGAAAGACCGATCACTGCCGGCATTTTTGCTTTTTCTTTTCCTTTGCTGACTGTATAACCGACACTTCCTCCGACTTCAATCTTATTTCCACCTGCAATATCCTGGGAGATCACAGTCCCTGGCGGTTCATCGCTGTACTCTTCCTTCCTGTCCCCGGCATATAATCCAACTGCTTCTAAAGCTGCAATCGCATCAACTTCTGTCTTTCCTGTAATTTCCGGTACGGCCACTTTCTCAATTGGCTCTTCGCCTTTACTTACCTGCATGCCTACTTCTGTACCTTTTGCCACCTTGGTTCCCGGCTCGTAAGTTGTGGAAATAACCTCTCCCTCGGTATACATCGAACTATACTCATAGGTGACAGAAACTTTCAGTCCCAGCTTTTCCAGTTCTTTCTGTGCTTTATCCTGGTTCAGTCCCTTCACATCCGGCATGGTCACTTCTTCTTTTTTCTTCCCACTGCTTACAACAATCTTGACTCTTGTATTTTTCGCTATTTTTGTACCTGCTTTTGTTCCCTGTTCCATGACATAGCCTTTTTCATATTTATCAGACTCTCCGCCATCCACAAGTTCATATCCAAGATTTACTTTGTTCAGAGCCTCAATCGCATCTGCCTGTGTCTTACCGACAACATTTGGCACTTTTACTTTATCTTTTGAATCTTCTGTGACAAATCCCAGACCAGATCCAAAGATTCCTGCCGCCTTTCCTGCCATCATGATCACGAAAAATGCAATCAGAACTGCAACGACAATCATCAGAATCTTGATCAGCTTGTTCATCCGCGGATTGACATCTCCATTTCTTTTCCGAGATGTTCCTCTTCCATAGTCATCCTCGTCATAATCATCGTCCTGATCATACTCATCATCGTAGTCATCGTCATAGTCATCATCATAGTCATTGTCATAATCATCATACTGCTCTTCATCATAATCATCATCGTCATAATCGTCATATCGTCTTGCAGATATATTATTCATCTGAAGTTTCTGAAGTTCTCCTTCTGATAACATGACCGTATCGGAACCCGGTACTCTTCTGATCCGCACAAAGTCTCCTTCCGGATCCACGAGCGAACGTTTTAAATCAAGTACCAGTGATGCCACATCTGGATAACGGAATTCGGGCCGTTTCTGTGTACATTTCAAGATAATCTGCTCCAAACTATACGGCAGCTCTGGCACATACTCCGCCGGAGATACGATCTCTTCCTGAAGATGCTTTACCGCAACTGCAACTGCAGTATCCCCGTCAAATGGAAGTCGACCCGTCACCATCTCATACATTGTAATACCAAGTGAATAAATGTCACTTCTTGCATCGCTTGCAGCTCCTCTTGCCTGTTCCGGCGATGTATAGTGCACCGATCCAAGTACGGTAGAACTCATAGTGTTTGAGTTCGCTGCTTTTGCAATACCAAAGTCAGTCACTTTCACTTTGCCTTCTTTGGAAATGATCACATTCTGCGGCTTAATATCTCTGTGGATAATATTCTTATTATGCGCCGCCTGAATTCCATTTGCCATCTGAATTGTAATGCTGATTGCCTCTTTTGCGGAAAGTCGTCCCTTTTTCTGGATGTACTGTTTCAGTGTAATTCCTTCCACAAGTTCCATGACCATATAATTGGCACCTTGATCTTCCCCAACATCGTACACATTTACTACATTTGGATGCATAAGACCGCCTGCCGCCTGCGCTTCACTTGTAAATTTCTGAATAAATGAATCATCCTCATGAAATTCTTTCTTTAACACTTTTATCGCAATAAAGCGATTCAATTTATGGTCTTTTCCTTTATAAACATCTGCCATTCCCCCGGCGCCGATCTTGCCGAGGATCTCATACCTGCCATTTAACATGGTTCCTTCATTTAACATATACTCACCTCATCTGCCAATGGCTCAATCACAACAACCCCTATATTATCTTTTCCGCCATTTTCATTTGCTGTTTCGATCAGATCCTCTGTAATCTCCACAACATCCCTTCCACTCTTTACAATCTGGAATATTTCTTCATCTTCTATCATATTGCTGAGTCCATCCGAGCACATCAAAATGATGTCCCCTTTTTTCAGACTGTGTTCGAAAAAATCTGGTTCCACTCCCTCTTTTGCTCCGATTGCACGCGTAATAATATTCTTATCCGGATGATTCCTTGCCTCCTCCGGCTTGATTCCCCCAAGGCGCACCATCTCTTCTACAAGGGAGTGATCTTTAGTCAACTGTGTGATTGTATGATTGATCAGATAAAGTCGACTGTCCCCCACATTTGCGAAATAAATCATGTTATGTACAATCGTGGCAACAACAAGCGTCGTCCCCATTCCTTCTAACTTGCTGTCCCTTTCTGCCATCTCAATGATCTTCTCGTTTGCTTTATATATTGCCTGTCGGATAATGTCCTTGATATTGGTCTCCGTGCTCTCCTCTATTTCACGTTCCAATATCTCAACGGTACACTTGGATGCACGATCTCCGGCATTATGTCCCCCCATACCATCAGCCACTGCAAATAAATTTGGAAGTTTTCCTACCGGTTTCGTTCTGGCATAGACATAATCCTGGTTCGTCTCCCTTTTTCTCCCCACGTCTGTCTTAGAAAATGTTTTCATGATGTTCTCCTTTACTTCCATTTGTTTCAACATAACGCTTTCTTAGTTGTCCACAGGCTCCATCAATGTCAGAACCCATTTCTCTTCTTATAGTAACATTTATTCCGCTTTTTTCAAGTTTATTTTTAAATTTCTCAGCCGCCTCCCTTGTCGGTCGCTCAAAATCACGTTCTTTGATCGGGTTGACCGGAATCAGATTGATATGGCAGTTTTTATGAGAAAGAAGTGCACTTAATTCTTTTGCATCTTCCTCGGTATCATTCACTCCATGAACAAGACTATACTCGAAAGTCATTCTTCTTCCTGTCTTCGCAAAATATATATCACACGCTTCCAGCACTTCAGAAAGTTCATACTTATTCGCCACAGGCATCAGTTTCTTTCTTTTTTCCTGCGTGGATCCATGAAGGGATAATGCCAATGTAATCTGCAAATGCTCTTCTGCCAGCTCCAGCATCTTTGGCACAATTCCACAAGTAGAAACCGTCACATTTCTCTGACTGATATGAAGTCCGTGCTCATCAGTCAGCATCTGAATAAACTTTAATAAATTTTCATAATTATCCAACGGTTCCCCAGTTCCCATCACTACAACATTTGCAACACGCTCACCGGAAATTCTCTGAATCTGATAGATCTGTCCAAGCATTTCTGACGGCGTGAGATTTCGCTCAAGTCCTCCGATCGTCGAGGCACAAAACCGACATCCCATCCTGCAGCCAACCTGGGAGGAGATACAAACAGAATTGCCATGCTTATATTTCATGAGCACGCTCTCTACCACATGTCCATCACTTAATCGGAACAAAAACTTATTTGTCCCATCCATTGCAGACACCTGTCTGTCAAGCATCTCCACCTCCCGGATCTCATACTGGCGTGCAAGCTTTTCTCTGAGTGGTTTGGATAGGTTTGTCATCTCATCGAAAGACCGCACAAGCTTTACATGCAGCCATTCATAAACCTGTTTTGCGCGAAATGCTTTCTCTCCAATCGATGTCATCTCTTCCTTCAACTCTTCAAACCGGAAAGATCCGATATCCTTTTTCTCCTGTTTCATAACTACCTCTTACTTTCTCTTCCTTCTGAACTTTGCAATAAAAAATCCGTCACTGTCATGGACTCCTGGAAGAAGCTGAAGACATCCTTCTTTGACATCCTTTTGAAGTTCTCCACAGAGAAATGGTGTAATATCCTCTGCTTCAAATTCTGGACTATTGTCAAGAAACCATCTCACATTTTCCAGATTCTCTGCCGGATTGATCGTACATGTACTATATACGAGCGCTCCGCCCTCCTTCACATAATTTTTCACTACTCCAAGAATCTCCCTCTGGAGCTTTGCAAGACTTTCTGTCCCTTCCTTTGTCATCTTATATTTCAGATCTGTCTTTTTTGCCAGAACCCCTAATCCAGAACATGGAAGATCTGCGATTACAATATCCGCTATCCGCTCAGAATCTTTATCAAAAACGGTAGCGTCCTTCTGCTCTGCCCTTATATTTTGGAATCCAGTCCGGCAGATGTTTTCCTCGATGAGTCCTACTTTATATTCTGTAAGATCTCTCGCTGCTACCATCCCACTGCCATCAAGCAAATCTGCAATGTGCATAGACTTCCCTCCCGGAGCCGCACAGACATCTATCACCTGATCGCCTCTCTGTGGAGCTGCAATCTCTGCAACAAGCATAGAACTGATATCCTGCACCTGAAATGCTCCGTCCCGGAAACTCTCCAGCCCGCCAAGATGATCATATCCGCTAATTTTCTTTGCATAGGAAAGATATGGATGTGCTTCCACCTTCACACCTTCTTTCCGGAGTCTCTCTGTCAGCTCCTTTTCGGACTGTTTCCGAAGATTGCAGCGGATCACTGTCGGATGTTCCTCCAGAAATCCTTTCAGCATCTTCTCAACAGTCTCCGCACCATACTCGGAAAGCCACAGTTTTACCATCCATTCCGGTATAGAATAATGAATGGAAAGCCATGATACAGGATTTTTTTCTTTCTCCGGATAACGGATCTGATCCATATTTCTTGCACTTGTGCGCAACACCCCATTGACAAATCCCTTTAGGCTACGAAACCCTTTTTTCTCCGCCAGCTTGACTGCCTCATTGCAGACAGCAGAATCAGGAACGCCGTCCATATATTTTAATTGATAGACTGCGCTCCTAAGAATCGTCCGGATGACCGGCTTCATTTTATTTACTTTCACATTTGAGAACTGATTGATAATATAATCGATCTCAATCATTCTCTCCAGCGTTCCTTCCACAACTCTCGTGATAAAGGCACGCTCTTTTTTATCTAAATACTGGTATTTCTCCAGCACATTTCGAATGGCGATATGGCTGTACACTCCATCCCTTGTAATTTCAAGAAGAACACCGAGTATCAATTCCCTATCATCTGTCATTTTCGCCATTTCCTCTTCCTCCTGTGATCAATATGATACGGATCAGCTGTAAGATTGCTGACGCAGCACTCGCGACATACGTCAAAGCTGCTGCACCAAGTACTCTCTTTGTACCGCTGATCTCATCCGGATAGAGCATTCCGCTCTCTCCTAAAATCCGAATTGCCCTGCCAGATGCATTAAACTCCACCGGCAGTGTAACAATCTGAAACAATACGGATAATGAAAATGCCAAAATTCCGATCTGGATCAGAAGACTAGAAGAATTTCCGGAAATAAAAAGTCCAAGAACGATCAACGGCCATGCGATAGTCGATCCAAAGTTTGCCACTGGAACAAGTGCACTTCGGATGTTAAGAGGTGCATATCCGACCGCGTGCTGGATAGCATGTCCGCACTCGTGCGCTGCCACACCAACTGCAGCAACCGATGCTGAACTATACGTACTGTCCGACAGCCGTAACACTTTATTCCTCGGATCATAGTGATCCGTCAGATGCCCGCTTACCCGTTCAATTCGTACATCAAAAATTCCTGCTCCCCTTAAAATCCTTTCTGCCGCATCTCTCCCGGTCATCCCGGAATGATTTCTCACCCGCTCATATTTGGCGTAAGTTGTCCGCACCCTTGCAGATGCAAGCATGCAGAGCAATACTCCTACAATCACAAGCAGGTATGTTGGATCAAAATACATTGGATAATATGCTCTATACATTTTCTCGCTCCTATCTGATAAAGACTTCTTCGTGTAAACTGCTGCTTTTTACAGCTGTCAGAATCATTATATACGAATTTCCCTTAGAAATACTTTATTTTATAGTTTTTTAAGAGAATCTTTATCGATTTCTCAAGTTCCTCTCTCCAAGATCTTCCTATCCTAAGATTTCTCCCGCTTTGATCTGATATCCTCTTAAAAATGCTCCTGCATCCATTCTCTTTTTCCCCGGAATCTGTAATTCCAAAACAGTCAGAAGTCCTTCTCCTGTCTGCACGGAAAACCTGTCTTTTGCGACTGCTGTGATGGTACCAGGTTCTGGATGTTTTGCTTCCTCTGACGCCATTTTCTCTTTTTCGCCGCTTTCATCCGCCTCAGTATCTGCAAGCCAGATTTTCATAACTTTCTGGTTCCAGTATGTATAGGCGCTTGGCCACGGATTCAACCCTCGAATCAGACGTTCAATCTTCTCTGCCGGCTGCTTCCAGTCAATCTCTCCCATCTGTTTTGTCAGCATCTTTGCGTAATCTGTCGTCGTTTCCCCTTGCTTTTCAGCCGGAGCTGTTCCTTCTTCCAGCCTTTTCAGTGTTTCTACGCACAACGCCGCCCCCGCTTCTGCAAGTTTGTCATGCAGGCTTCCACCTGTCTCTTTTTCATCCAAAATGACTTCTTTTTTCAAGATCATATCACCAGTATCAAGTCCCTCATCCATCTGCATCGTTGTCACACCTGACACCTTCTCTCCGTCAATGACTGCCCACTGGATTGGCGCTGCCCCACGGTATTTTGGAAGCAGTGATGCATGTACGTTAATACACCCATAAGGTGTCAACTCCAGGATGCTCTTTGGAAGGATCTGTCCGAATGCAATGACAACAATGACATCTGCCTCATACGATTTCAACACTTCCACACACGCTTTCTCACGGACTTTCACCGGCTGATACACTGGGATCTGATGGCGGATAGCCGCCTCTTTTACCGGAGTAAACTGCATCTCTTTTCCTCGTCCTTTTGGCTTATCTGGCTGCGTGACCGCAAGCACGACTTCATGACCTGCTTCTACAAGTGTCTCCAATGTCCCCACCGAGAATTCCGGTGTTCCCATAAAAATGACTCTCATCACATTTCCTCCTAGTCTTCTTCGTAATACATATCTTCCAGTTCGCCTTCTACTTTTTCTACATACAAATGCCCATCCAGATGATCGATCTCATGACAGAATGCACGGGCAAGAAGTCCTTCTCCCTCAAGTACAATTTCTTTCATATCTTCGTCAAATGCACGCACTTTGACATAATTCGGCCTTGTCACCACACCGGATTTTCCTGGCACACTTAAGCATCCTTCTTCCCCGGTCTGCTCTCCGGAAGTCTCAATGATCTCCGGATTGATCAGGAGAATCGGTCCTTCTCCCACATCGATCGTAACGATTCTCTTTAACACTCCAACCTGTGGTGCGGCAAGTCCAACTCCCATCGCATCATACATTGTATCAAACATATCATCGATCAGCACTTTTGTACGAGGGGTTACTTTTTCTACTTCCTTGCAGACTTTTGTCAGCACGTCATCTCCCATTTCACGAATCTTTCTAATTGCCATTTTCTTTCTCGTATGGTGTATTTCCTATAAAACTACGCCATACTCTCCTTTCTTTCCATTTTTATTCTTATATATTTTATCATGCTGTAATTGAGCTCACTAAAACACACTCATCGGATTCAGATCAAACTGTATCCAAAGATTTTGAAATCCACTGTTGATCTCTATATATTGTTCCAGCTGATCCTTCAGGAACACAAGTACTGCTTCCTGCTCCGATTTCAGATAAATCACTCTGCGATAAGTATCCCTGACCTTCCCGACATACGGACTTGCCGGTCCGATCAGCTGCACAGAGGTCCCTGCCCGCTCACACTTTTTGCAGCATGTTTCCGCATAAGCCTTCAGATAGTGACATGCTGTCTCAAGAAGTTCTTCCTCCTTACAGGAAACGAGAACTGCCATAAGCTGACTTGCCGGAGGGTATCCCATCAATGCGCGATAAGTCATTTCTTCCTGAAAAAACTGTTCATAATCCTGCTTTGCCGCTGCTACAATACTATAGTGTTCCGGACTGTATGTCTGGATCACAACTTCTCCGGCCTTCTCTCCTCTCCCCGCTCGGCCTGCCGCCTGCGTCAGAAGCTGAAAGGTTCTCTCTCCGGCTCGGTAATCGTCCGCATAGAGCGACAAGTCCGCCGCAAGAACTCCGACCAGTGTCACATTTCCAAAGTCATGTCCTTTTACGATCATCTGTGTTCCCACAAGAATATCTGCCTCCCCGCTTGAAAATGCAGCAAGGATCTTCTCATGTCCGTCTTTCTGTTTCGTCGTATCCATATCCATTCGAAGGACTTTCGCCTGCGGAAACTCCCGCAGAAGCAGTTCTTCGATCTGCTGGGTTCCCGCACGGAATCCTCCGACATGGCTGGATCCACATTCCGGGCAGGATGTCACCATCGGCTGTTCATACCCACAGTAATGACATACAAGTTTCCCATTCCTGTGAGAAGAAAGCGACACATCACAGTGCGGACATTTCACGACATGACCGCAGGAACGGCAAGAGATAAATCCCGCGTACCCACGGCGGTTCAAAAACAGCATAATCTGTTCCTTTTTCTTTAACCGGTCTTCCATCAGACTGCGAAGTGCATCACTGAAAATAGACCGATTCCCCTTTTCCAGCTCTTTTCGCATATCTGCCACTGTCACATGCGCCATCGCTCTTTGCTTTGTCCGTTCCGGAAGTCTGAGCAAACGAAATTCCCCAGTCACCGCTTTATAAAACGCCTCCATCGACGGCGTTGCGGAGCCAAGCACAACACTTGCCCCCTCCATCGCGGCACGCGCGATCGCAGTCTCTCTCGCATGATAACGTGGTGTCTGTTCACTCTTATACGTTCCTTCATGTTCCTCATCGATGATGATCAGTCCCAGTCTCTCAAATGGAGTAAACAGCGCCGAGCGGGGACCGATCATCACATTGATCTCTCCCCTCTTCGCCCGGATCATCTGATCATACCGCTCCCCTTTCGACAGCCTGGAATTGATGATTGACACCCGGTCGCCAAATCTCTGGTAAAACCGCATGACCGTCTGATAGGTCAAGGCAATCTCCGGGATTAAAACGATCGCCTGCTTTCCTTCCGCGATCACATGCTCGATCATTTCCATGTAGACTTCTGTCTTTCCACTCCCAGTCACACCATACACGAGATAAGTTCCCCGTTTTCCCCGGCGATACTCTTCACAAAATGTATGGATTGCCGCCTGCTGTGCCTCAGTATAGCAAAACGACTGTTGCTTTGTTCGCTTCGCAGTCACCGGATTGCGGTACACAACCTCGGCTTCTATCTGAAGAATTCTCTGCTCTTCCATCGCCCGCAGCACCGCCGCTGTAACTTTCAGCTGTCTTGTGACATACTCATACGGAAGAATAGGACAATCTAACAGCGCTGCAACAACCCTTGCTCTGGCAGTTTGATTTTTTGAGAGAAAATACGAAAGCCTTTCTTTTGCTTCCCTTCTGTCAAGAAGCAATCGAATGCTTCTCTGCTCTTTTTGTTTCTCCTGCTGCTTGATCGGAAGAACCGTCTTTAACGCCTGTATCATTGTTCCACCATAATGTTCCTTCATCCATGCCGCAAGCGCCACCAGCTTTGCCTCAATCGCAATATGATTCTGGATGATCTGTGTGATCTCTTTAATCTTCTCCGGATCGTAATTACATTTTTCAGAGAATCCAATCACATATCCCTTTGTCTCACGATTTGCTCTGCCGAACGGGATCAAAACTTCCATCCCAGTCTGCAGCCTTCCTTCCATCTCTTTTGGAATCCGGTATTGAAAGATCTTATCTAATTTTTCATGGGTAATATCTACAATGATATCTGCGTACATTTACTGCTCCCGTTCTCTTTCTTCTGCCAGAATATCCGCAATCAAGTCCCGCTCATCCATCGCATACTTGACTCCTTTGATCTCCTGGTAATCTTCATGTCCCTTTCCTGCCAGTACGATCACATCTCCCGGCTGTCCGTTGACGATCGCATAGCGGATTGCCTCCTTCCGGTCACAGATCTCCACATATGCTCCATCTGTCTTCTTCATTCCAATCTTAATATCATCAATAATTTCCTGTGGCTCCTCAAACCTTGGATTATCTGATGTAATGATCGTCAGATCTGCCAGACGACCAGACACCTCTCCCATCTCATAGCGGCGCGTTTTGGAGCGGTTTCCTCCACATCCAAACAGACATACCAGACGCTTTGGATGATATTCCTTCAAGGTGGTCAGAAGGCTCTCAAGACTCATCGCATTGTGCGCATAGTCGATCATCAACGTAAATTCATCTGAAACTTTGACCATCTCAATGCGCCCTTTCACTTTCGCTACTTTCAGCGCTTTTTGAATCTTCTCTGACGGTACATTAAAGTGTCTGCACACTGCAATGGCTGTCAGCGAATTATACACGCTGAACGTCCCTGGAATATCAATCTCCACATCAAAATCCATCAGACCTGCTACGTGATAGGCTACCCCGAGGTACCCCGGTCTTGTCACCAGTTCTGCATGTTCGGCGCGAAGATCTGCCTTCTCGGAAAATCCAAATGTTTCTATCTCACAGGTAGCCTCTCGGAATACATCTTTAAAATAGGGATCATCTACATTTGCAATCCCAATCTTACACTGTCTGAAAAGCAATCCCTTACATCTCTTATAGTCTTCAAAATCCTTATGCTCATTCGGTCCAATATGATCTTCCCCCAGATTTGTAAAAATTCCGATTTCAAATGGAATTCCTGCCGTCCGATGCAGCATCAGCCCTTGTGAGGATACTTCCATCACAACTGCATCACACCCTGCATCGACCATCTTCCGAAAATATTGATGAATTGTAAAAGACTCCGGAGTCGTATTGACCGCTGGGATCACCTCATCCCCAATGATTGCCTCAATCGTTCCGATCAGACCTACTTTATGTCCGACCTCTTCCAGAATGGATTTGACCATATAAGTTGTTGTTGTCTTCCCCTTTGTTCCTGTAATTCCGATTACTTTCAACTGTTCTGCCGGATATCCGAAATATGCAGCCGATGCAAGTGCCAGTGCATATCTCGTATCTTCCACACGGATGACGGTCATATGCTTTGGTGCCTCCACATCCTTCTCCACAATGACTGCTGCCGCACCTTTCTTTCCTACTTCTTCAATATACTGATGTCCGTCTGATACAGCTCCACTGATGCAGACAAAGACACTGCCTTCTGTTACTTTTCTGGAATCATTTGTCAATTCCGTAATTTCTATCTCTTTTGTTCCCTGCACAACTTCATATTGTAAACGTTCTAACAATGCTGTTAATTTCATGCGGTTTCCCTCCTGACTTTCTACATACCGCTTTGCGATATGGATAACAGTTATAGAATAACACACTCGGATATAGTTGTAAAACAGTCTTCCTCTATTTCCTTTATTTTAAGAAGATTCCCAATGGGGAATTTTGTCCTCCTTTACAAATATCTGAAAAAATGATATAGTTGCGTAATAATAAAAAGGAGGGATAAGCATTATGAAAGAACTGATCACCTTTGTATTAAAACCACTGTCTTTTCTGCCGGCACTGGCAATTATGTATATGATCTATTCTTTTTCCGGTCAGACCGGGGAGGAATCAGGAAATTTAAGTTATGAAGTAAGTGTAAAAATTGTAGAAATCGGAAATCAGGTTCTGGATAAAGGACTTCAGGACTGGGAAATTTCTGAAGTTGCCGCCAGCATCGAATATCCGGTCCGCAAACTTGCACATATGAGCGAATATTTCATCCTCGCTGTCGCAGTGTCCTTCCCGTTTTACGTCTACGGTTTGCGCGGTTTTCCGCTTATGGTCGTCGCCGGACTGATCTGTGTCGGATTTGCCGCAGGGGATGAATATCATCAATCCTTCGTAGATGGACGAGGACCTTCTGTGATTGATGTAGGCATCGACAGTATCGGTGTATTCTTCGGAATTTTAACTGTGCGGATCGTCTGCTTTATCTTTCTTGTACCTGCACGCATGTTGGAACGGAGACGGCGCCGCCTGGAACGAAAAAATGCCAGACGCAGCCGCACTCCTCGAAGATCTTACGGCTCCTACGAGTGCCGTTCTGCTCCGGCAAATCATTACCGATACAACTCTCCAGAACCTCGGGAATATTCCTCTTCCAGAAAGCGCCGTCGCTATGATGATGTGCTCGATGATGAATATGATGATACATTCGATGACAATGATTATTATGAGGACGATTACGAAGAGGAAGATTATCGAGAAGCCATGCGCTCCTCCAGGCAACGAAGAACAAACTCTTCTTCCTCAAGAAACATCTCTTTGGAAAACGAATGGTTTGGAGACCATTTTGAAGAGCAGCTTGGCAATGAAGTAAAAAAATTTACAGAAAAGCATTGATCTTTTGTTTTCCTTTTTCTACTATTCTTTTTCTGGCGGGAGCAGCACTCCTCTCATCACTGCATGCTCCCCATATTTTTTCCGAATCTCATCTACCGCCTTTTCAAGCTTTTCATATTTTGTATTGCGGGCATCCTTCTTTTTTCTCTGAATCTCCTGCTCCATCTGATAATCAAACAGATTCATCTGCCGCGGCGCACTCTCATCTACCAGCTTTGATGTACGGACTCCTAACAGCCGAATCGGTCTTCCATCCCACAATTCTCGGAAAAGACTGCAGGCATTCTCATACAGAATACTATCTGAACTGGTCGGCATCCTAAGCTGCTTCTGATGAGAAACACTTTGAAATGTAGCATATTTGATTTCCACATTGACCATCCCCGCCTGCTGCTTTGCTTTTCTGAGTCTTGCGCCGACACTTTCCGCCAACATCAGAAGTACTTTCTGAGCCTCTTCCTCACTTACCACATCCTGGGACAATGTCGTTGAATTGCCGATTCCTTTTGCCTGTGTCTGCTCCTTTTCCACCTTGGAATGCGTAATCCCATTTGCAAATTCCCACAGCATCCTCCCATGACTTTTCATGTGCAGCTCCAAAAGTTGTGGATTCATTCTGGCAAGATCCCCAATCGTGCGGATCTCAAGCTTTTCCAACACCTCAACGCTTGCTCTTCCCGCCATATAAAGTTCTGAAACCGGAAGTGGCCACATTTTTTCTTTCACCTCATCTGGAAACAACGTATGCACCTTATCAGGCTTCTCGAAATCCGATGCCATCTTCGCAAGAAGTTTATTCGAGGAGATTCCAATATTCACTGTAAATCCAAAGGTCTTTCGTACCCGCTCTTTGATTTCCTCTGCCGCCGCAACCGGACCGGAAAATCGATAAGCAATCCCTGTAAAATCCATATAGCATTCATCAACACTGACCTGCTCAATCTCTGGTGTATAGCCCTTCAAGAATTCCATCAGTCTCTGACTATACTGTCTGTACATCTTATGATCCGGCGGTTCAATTACCAGTGTCGCACACTTTCTGAGCGCGTTTGCTACTGGTTCCCCGGTTCTCACTCCATACTTTTTTGCAGGGATTGATTTTGCCAGAACAACCCCATGTCTGGATGCTTGATTTCCTCCTATAATAGAAGGAATCTTTCGCAGATCAATCTCTGACCCGTTTTTCAATTTTTCCACCGCAGTCCAGCTTAAGTAAGCGGAATTTACATCAATATGAAAAATAATGGATGACATGTCTGCTCCTTTCCCTAGCCTATTAAAAGTACACTTTTTCCATCTCTGATCTCTTTATCATCTGGGATTTCAAAAAAATATTCCGCGCAACAAAAAGAGAACATCTGTACTGTTTCTATCATTGCACAAATGTCCTCTTTCGTCAACGAAAAACGGCTTCACATGCAGACTGCTTCCACAAATCGCTTCCGCTGATTGAATTCACTTTGTTAGGATCTTACCCACGCCTTGACTCTCGCCTTGAGTGCTCCATCTTCTACATCGATCAAGATTGTATCCTCCGCTCCGATTTCTCCGGAAAGAATCAACTTTGCTGCCAGTGTCTCTACATTTTTCTGTAAAAACCTCTTAAGTGGTCTTGCACCGTACATCGGCTCATATCCGCCATCCACAACAAATTGCTTTGCAGCTTCTGTCAGTTCTATCTTCACTTGAGAATCCTGCAATCTTTTATTTAAATCCTGAATCAACAACTCAACAATCTCGTAAATATCTTTCTTCGTCAGTGGCTTAAACATAATGATTTCATCCAGACGATTTAAAAACTCCGGCCGGAAGTGTGCCCGCAGATCATTCATAACGAGAGTCTCTCTCTCTTCTTTGATTTCCCCATTCTCATCAATTCCATCTAACAAATACGTAGAACCGATATTCGATGTCATGATCAAAATCGTATTTTTGAAATCAACGGTACGTCCCTGTGAGTCTGTAATCCGACCATCATCCAATACTTGAAGCAACACATTGAATACATCTGGATGTGCTTTCTCAATCTCATCGAACAGTACAACAGAATATGGTTTTCTTCTCACCGCCTCTGTCAACTGTCCTCCTTCATCATATCCGACATATCCCGGAGGTGCTCCGATCAGACGTGACACGGAATATTTTTCCATATATTCACTCATATCGATCCGAACCATATTGCTCTCATCGTCAAACAGCCTTTGCGCAAGTGCCTTTGCAAGTTCTGTCTTACCAACACCGGTCGGTCCAAGGAATAAGAAAGAACCGATCGGCTTTGTAGGATCTTTGATTCCTGCTTTGGAACGGATAATTGCTTCCGTCACTTTCGTCACACCTTCGTCCTGTCCGATCACTCTTTTATGAAGTTCTTCGTCCAGATGAAGGGTCTTACTTCTCTCACTTTCATTTAACTTCGCCACCGGGATGCCCGTCCAGCGTGAGATGATCCTTGCAATCTCATCCTCTGTGACACTTTCATGCACAAGTGTCATCGATTTTCCTTTGACACGTTCTTCTTCCTCCTGAAGCTGCTTTGTCAGCTGCGGTAATCTTCCGTACTGAAGTTCTGCCGCCTTTTCCAAATCGTAAGAACGCTGTGCTTTCTGTATCTCCTGATTGACTTGCTCTATCTCCTCACGGATCTTCTGCAAACGTTCCACAGATGTTTTCTCATTGTCCCACTGCGCTTTCTTTCCGGCAAATTCATCCCGCATCTCTGCCAGTTCCTGCTGCAAATGAACAAGACGCTCTTGACTGAGTCTGTCATTTTCCTTTTTCAATGCAGCCTCCTCAATCTCTAACTGCATGATCCTTCTTCGCAGTTCATCCATCTCTGTCGGCATAGAATCTAACTCCGTCTTAATTAAAGCGCATGCCTCATCTACAAGGTCGATAGCCTTATCTGGCAGAAAACGGTCTGTAATATATCTGTTGGAGAGTGTTGCAGCTGCCACAAGTGCGCTATCTGTGATCTTCACACCATGAAATACTTCATAGCGTTCTTTCAATCCACGAAGAATAGAAATGGCATCTTCCACCGTCGGTTCATCTACCATAACCGGCTGAAATCTTCTCTCTAAAGCCGCGTCTTTCTCGATATACTGCCTGTATTCATCCAACGTTGTCGCACCAATACAGTGTAATTCACCTCTCGCCAGCATCGGTTTTAACATATTGCCGGCATCCATCGCACCATCCGTCTTTCCTGCACCGACAATTGTATGAAGTTCATCAATGAAAAGAATAATATTCCCATCACTGTTCTTCACTTCTTCCAGTACCGCTTTCAGACGTTCCTCAAACTCCCCGCGATATTTGGCCCCAGCTACAAGCGCCCCCATATCCAGCGCAAAAATCTTTTTATTTTTCAGACCTTCCGGCACATCTCCTCTGACAATTCTCTGTGCAAGGCCTTCTACCGCTGCAGTCTTACCGACACCAGGTTCTCCGATCAATACCGGATTATTCTTTGTCTTTCTTGAAAGGATCCGGACCACATTCCGAATCTCTGCGTCACGCCCGATCACCGGATCTAGCTTCTGTTCTCTGGCTCGTTCTACCAGATCGCTTCCATATTTATTCAAAGTATCATACGTAGCCTCCGGATTGTCGCTTGTCACCCTCTGATTTCCTCGGACAGTAGAAAGTGCCTGAAGAAATCCTTCTCTCGTAATTCCAAATTCTCTGAAAATGGCCTTTAATTCCTTGTTTGGATACTTCAACAGAGATAAGAAAATATGCTCTACCGAAACATACTCATCTCCCATCTGTTTTGCCTCATCTTCTGCATGGATCAAAGCTTTGTTCAAATCCTGGCCAATGTAGATTTGTCCGCCCTGTACCTTTGTGCGTTTTCTTAATCCTTCTTCCACGCGATTGCTAAACAACTGCTTCTGAATCCCCATTTTCTCGATTAGATTTGCGATTAAACTGTCATTTTGTATGATAAGAGCATACAGCAGATGTTCCTGCTCTACCTCCTGATTGCCATATTCATAGGCAACTTTTTCACATCCTTGTACCGCCTGCAATGAATTCTGGGTAAATTTATTAATGTTCATCTTGTTACCTCTCTTTCTTTTTGTTCTATAATAGATATAACATATGTTGTTAGCCATGTCAATAGATGAGTGCTAATTATTTTGTGAAAAATTTGTGAAGCCTTGATTTTACGGGC
Organism: Coprococcus sp. HPP0074; assembly: GCF_964238105.1. Taxonomy (NCBI): domain Bacteria; kingdom Bacillati; phylum Bacillota; class Clostridia; order Lachnospirales; family Lachnospiraceae; genus Coprococcus; species Coprococcus sp. HPP0074. Next base: position 60,879 of record NZ_CAXSKS010000010.1, read on the forward strand.
TTCACAGGGATTTTTCACTTACTTTCGCACTCGATTTTCTTGATTTGACCACATTTTTACCACAAATTCTTGGAAAAATATATTCGTCTGATTTTCTTACCACATTTTACGACAACGGCTTCTGGTTTATACCACAGCAGGTACAGTTTCTGGCAGGTTCATTTTAGACATCTCATTCTCCACATGAGGCTTCTCTGCAATATGATTGTAGACATTCATTGTGATCTGTGCATCTGAATGTTCTTCGCTCCGCTACGGTCGGTGCTAAACGGATCTCCATCGGACATCCAGCACCCTATCACATACTGCATAACTTTGGGATTGACATTGTTCTCACCCAGTCTGGTACATCCCGTATGACGAAGGGTATGCGATGAAATAGGAGGCATCAGCTCCGGCTCGTAACAACTAAATTGACATAATCAGCTTAATCTTCGAATCAGTTTCAGGATTCTGTCTGCACAAAGACGGATTTCCTTTTCTGTAAGTTTTCCTTCTTTATACGCATCACGAATGTTTTTATCATCATCCGGATTCCCCGGCATAATAATATCATTTCCTGCTGCCACACAAACCCACGGAATGCTTCCATCCTCCGGCACTGTTGTATTCCAGTCAGACATTATAACTCCTTCAAATCCCCACTCTTCACGTGCAATCCTTGTACAAAGGTCCTTGCTGTTTGCTGCATGCACACCATTGATCAGATTATAGGAAGACATAATCGCAGTTGGTGCACCCTCTTTGACGGCAATTTCAAAACCTCTGAGATAAATTTCTCTCAATGTCCTTTCTGATACGTGTGCATCAACCCCCATTCTGTTATCTTCCTGATTATTGCATGCAAAATGCTTGATTGTAACACCACATCCCCGTCTGCTCTGAACTCCTCTGGTCACCGCTGCTGCCAGTGTGCCTGCAAGAAATGGATCTTCTGAATAATATTCAAAGTTTCTTCCACACAGCGGATTTCTGTGAATATTCAATCCCGGTGCAAGCCAGAGATTAATATGAAATTCTTCCATCTCTGCCGCAACCTTCCGTCCAAACTGTTCCATCAGTTTTTTGTTCCAAGACTGTGCAAGTGCTGTTCCTACCGGAAATGCAGTACAATACTGATAGTAACGTTCTGCGCCCTCATGGTCTTTTTTTCCAACAAGATAACCATTTTCAAGTGAACCAAGCACACCTGTTCCATAAACTGTATCTTTCTCACGGTCTACTTCATAAGTTTGCTGCAGGCGGATTCCGGCCGGTCCGTCTGCCATGGTCAAAGATGGGATTCCGTATTGATCAAGCAGTGCTTCACTCGTCTCTCCTGCTGTTCCCGGCACTTTAATTCCAGATGCTCCAAGTGTACTTCTGATTTCAGACATATTTCCATACAGAAGTGAAATCAAATCTTCTACAGGAATCTCCGTTTCTTCTGGAAATGTGCATACTTTCTTTTCTTCTGCCTCTGGTTCAAATGATACGTTCGGAAGTTCCTCAAGTAGTGCTGTCCATTCTTCTGCGCGTCTGCATAATTCTTCTGCACAGTCTTTGATTTCAACGACTTCACTATGATCTTCCAGTTTCTTTGTTTTCTCCATCATTACATCAGCAGATACCTTTACCCCCGCTGAAAGTTTTGCCTCTGACAAGCTGTTTCCAATCCATATTCCATAAGCACCTGCCTGGATTCTCCACTCCTGCTGCTCTTCCAAAAAGCTTGCGAACGCCTTTGCAGGAAGAACAATATTCAGCATCTCTTTCTCTCCCGGTTTCAGTTCTTCTGTCTTTTCATATCCGACCAGACGACGGAATTCTTTTCTGCTTCCATCCTGAGGAAGAGAAGCATAAATCTGCACAACTTCTTTTCCGCTGTATGTTGTTCCTGTGTTTTCTACCTCAACAGTTACTGTCACACCTTTCGAAGCAGTATTTATACCGCAAAGTCGAATGTCAAATTCTGTATAAGACAGACCATAACCAAATGAAAATAATGGTTCAATTCCAAAGCTGTCAAAATAGCGGTATCCAACATAGATTCCTTCCGCATATTCTTCCGTCTCAAGATTTCCGTTCAAATAGCTGAACTCCTCTGCTGCCGGACAATCATCGTAGCGTTTTGTCCATGTTGTTGTCAGCTTTCCACTCGGTGTAAATTCTCCAAACAATATATCAGCAACTGCATTTCCACCTTCCTGTCCAAGCTGGGAAATATTCAGGATTGCACATATATTTTCTGTTCCAGCCAGCAGGTCTGTAAGTTCTACCGGTCCACCTGCATTAATGATCAATACAGTTGGGATTTTCTGCTCGTTTAGGAAATACAGATCTTTTTCTTCCTGGTCACTCAGATAATAATCCCCTTTTCTTTTTCTTCTGTCCTTTCCTTCGCCGGAAATACGGCTTATAACATAAACCGCTGCTTCTGCAGCCTTGATATCTTCATTTGTCACCGCACGGCCATCCGGCATGGCAAATGGATTGGCAGCATAGGCATCAAATGGATTGTCTACATGTTTTGCAGCTTCTAAGATCTGCTCCTTCCACTCTGTTCTCGCCTGCTCATAACGGTTGTGATAATCTTTCAGCCACTCCTCGCTTACAATATCCGCGTTTTTTTCTTTCATTCCGGCATATATAGATACACTTTCCCTGTTATTTACATCTCCGGAACCAGTACCACCTTTGATCGTCTTCTCTGCCCCAATTCCCAAAAGTGCAATCTTTGTATCTTTTTTTAATGGAAGAAGTCCTTCATTTTTCAACAGGACAATTCCTTCTTCTGCTGCCTCACGCGCAAACACTGCATGATCTATTTCACGCTGGCAAACTTCTGTACTTCTTGTTCCACTATGTTTCAAATTTGTTTCCATTTACACATCTCCTTAAATAAACCAACTGTAAGAAAAAAGCTGCCCACTAAATGACAGCCTTCCTCCAACAACTTATTTCTTATTATTCTTTTACTCCACCAAGAGTAACTCCTGCAATAATATATTTAGACAACAGCAGGTATATAATAATGATCGGCACGATTGCTACTGTGATCATCATATAGATTTTACCCATATCAAAGTTCATATAGTCTGCTCCACGAAGTGTTGCGATCAGGATCGGGACTGTCATCTTATTCTTTGACTGAATGATCAAAGCCGGAACGAAGTAATTGTTCCAGGAACCAACGAAAGTAAAGATTGCCTGAACTGCAATTGCCGGCTTCATGATTGGAAGAACAATGTGGTTAAATGTCCTAAATTCTCCGGATCCGTCTATTCTTGCCGCTTCTACAAGAGAAATCGGAAGGGAAGACTGCAGATAACTGTACATGAAATAAAATACAGCCGGTGATGCAATGGATGGAAGGATCAATGGAAGCAGAGAATCATACATTCCCATGTTCGTAACCAATTTCAGGAATCCCATTGCTGTAACCTGTGTAGGCATAACAAGGATTGCCATAATAAATGTGAATGCTACTTTTTTCGCTTTAAAATCATAAGCATAAAGCCCATATGCTGTCAGAGCTGAAAAATAGGTACATAATGCTGCTGAACACCCTGATACGATCAAACTGTTCAAAATACCACGGAACATCGGGAAGCTTCCGTCATTCGCTACATTTTTTAGATTTGTAAAGAAATATTTTCCCGGCAGTGCTGAGAATCCCTTCTGCAGATCTGAATGAGAACGTGTTGCATTTATAATCAACACATAGAAGAAAAACAGACACATAAAAGATAACAGAATCAATACGGTATGTGCCAGTATGCTACGTCCACGACTTGACTTTGTTTTTGATTTCATTATCTCTTTCTCCTTTCTGCTTTTGCTCTTTTCTTAGCTGCTTTCTTAGAACCATCCGGATCGTTATCATTTGTCATACGATATACAAAGAAACAGAGGATTGCACTTACGACAAACAGATATACAGAAAGTGCACCGGCCATTCCATAGTTTTTGCTCTTCAGATGACTGTTCAGGAACATGATCAGAGTCATGGATGTTCTGTTCGGGTTACCCTGTCCATTTGTCAGGATCTGAGGAACATCAAACATCTGAAGTCCGCCAATAATGGATGTGATCAATGTATATGCCAGAATTGGACGGATTATAGGCAGTGTAATATAGAAGAATCTCTGGATACTGTTACATCCATCCAGGTCAGATGCCTCGAAGACGTCCTGACTGATTCCCATGATTGCTGCCATCAACATAATAGTTGTATTTCCAAACCACATCAGGAAGTTCATAAATCCGATCAACGATCTTGTTCCAAATACAGATCCAAGGAAATCGATCGGTTTTTTCAGGATTCCGATTGACATCAGAATTGAGTTAATCGGTCCATTTGTTGAGAACATTGTAAAGAATAACAATGCAAATGCAGATGCCATAATCAGGTTTGGAAGATAAATGACAACTTTGAAAAACTGCTGCCCTCTAATCTTTAATCGGACATCAGTGAACCACGCTGCAAGTACCAGCGCGATCACAATCTGAGGTATAAATCCGATCACCCACAGAATTAAAGTATTCGCTCCATATTTCAGCATATCTGAATGAAGAAGACTCACATAGTTTGCCATTCCTATAAAATTCGGTCCAACCTCTTTAATTCCTGATCGGTAATATTCAAAGAAACTATACCTTACTGTATCGATCAACGGTATCAATGAGAAAATAATGTATGTTACGAAAAAAGGAAGAATAAATATATATCCCCATTTTCCATAATCAATACTTTTTTTCTTTTTCTTCATAATGGTTCTTCCTTTCCACAATATCTTCTAACAGAACAGAGGCTCTGCTGTCACAGAGCTCCCTGCGTTAGTAGCTGTTCATTCCAGACATTATTCTGGCCAAACAACCTCTGTAATGTCAGGATAACGTTCTTTAATTGCTGTTTCAAAGTTTGATTTTGCTTTCTCAAAGTCAACTTTGCCCTGGAAGTAATCGCTGAATGAGTTCTGGAGCAACTCCACACATCCCTGATCGTAAGCGGAAAGTGGTGCGATCTTGATGTTTTCAGCAACTGGTGCAAAATACTGGAATGGGTTCTGTCCGCCAAGGAATTCTGAACCATATGTAGCATCATCGTTTGCTGCTTCCTGCATACCGGATTTTGTATTTGTAAAGTCTGAGTAATCCTGGGAGATCTTTAACAGATTATCTTTTTTTGCTGTCATAGCAAGGATAATGTCTTTTGCATGTTCCGGATTATCTGTACCTGTTGCAACATGGATGTAAGATCCTCCCCAGTTGTATTCCTGCGGTGGGTTTGTTACTGCCCATACGCCGTCTTCTCCATCCCAGTTCGGTTTCAGTGTGAAATCAATACCCCATGCCGGGAAGAGGAATGCAAATACTTTGGACTGACTTCCCATTGCTTTGTTCCAGTCATCATTCCACTGACCTTTTACTGTCGGGTTTAAGTAACCTGCATCCAGCCATTCTTTTGAATCATTAATCCACTGCATGATCATTGGATCAACTGTAACCTTTGTGTCTCCATCTTTTACCCATGAATCAGAAATGTTGTTTCCATAGAGACGGAATGTATCAGCATAAGAAGCAAATGCATAATATCCTTTCTGCTTCAGTTCTTCTGCTGTCTGTTTCATAGTAGCCCAGTCTTTTACTTTTTCACCTACAGCAGTCGGATCGTCTGTTCCGAATACCTCTTTTGCAATATCACGACGGTAAACCATTGTTCCCGGACAGCACTGCCATGTAGATCCTCTCTGAACTCCGTCTGCATCAGATGCTGTTGTTCTTGTGAAGTCGTACTGATCTGCAAGATCTTTATCCGGATCAATTCCAAGATCCTTCAGTGGCATTGCAGCGTCTGCTTCAGCATCTGTATATTTGTATACATAGTCTGTCTCTGACAGGAAGATATCTACTTTATCATCTGTATCAGCATCTGCCTGTTTCATAAGTGCCTCATCAAGTTTCTGCTGATAAACACCATCCTGATTTGGATTGATGATCCAGTGGATCTCTGTTCCATCTTTCAATGTTGTAACAGTTCCATCTTTGGATGTTGACTCAACTTCAGGATATACAGCTTCCAGTCTCTCACGGAACTCATCATTCCAAGAATAAATGTTAATTACCTTTCCTTCTTCTGTACTGGCCTCTCCGCCATTTCCCCCTTTGCTTCCACATCCGGCAAGTAATCCAACAGCAACTACTGTTGCCATAAGAATCGCAACAACTCTCTTTTTCATTTATAAATCCTCCTTTATCTAAGCACTCTGCTATGCTTTTCTTGTTGTTGAACTAAATATACCATCTTTTTTCCTCCGATTATATTATTTATCTTAACAAAATGTCAAATTCGTGTTATAATATAAAAAAGGAGATTTTTTATGGCTTTATCTAATGAATGGTACAATACAGAACTCGAAAACAGCGAATTAGAAACGCTTCACAGATCACCAACTGTAGAATATTCTTTCTATAATGCTGTACGCTCCGGCGACATGGAAGCAGTCATTAAAAACTGTTCCGAAGATGAATTTATTCGCCTGGAAGGAACGGGCGTTCTGTCCCGTAATGCGCTTACTAATATAAAATACCACTTTGTTGTCACTGCTGCAATGTTGACCCGTTATTGTATCGACGGTGGGCTCGAACCAGAGCAGGCTTACAGGCTCAGCGACTTCTATATTCTGAAGATGGATCCCTGCACAACGATCCGTCAGGTTGCAGATCTTCACCATGAGATGGCAAAGGATTTTACAGGTAAGATGATTCTTCAGAAAAAGAGTTCCATTTTATCAAAACCCGTTATGCAATGTGTTGATTATATTTACAGTCACATCAAAGAAAGAATCACGATTCAGGTTCTTGCTGACCACACCGAACTTTCCACGAATTATCTTTCACGCATTTTCAAGCAGAATCTGGGAGTCTCTGTCAGCGATTATATCCGTGAGCAGAAAATAGAAAAAGCAACTCATCTGCTGCGATACTCAGATAAATCAATTGTAGATATCGCAAATTATCTTGCTTTTTCTTCACAGAGTCACTTCATCCAGACATTCGAGAGCTTTACCGGGCTCACCCCAAAGAAGTACCGGGACAAATACTATAAAAGCATGTGGTAACATCAGAATTCTTCTCAGAAGAATTCTCAGATTTTCCCACAAAAAATACTGTCAGAAAGCAATTCTCTTTCTGACAGTATTTTTATCTTTTTTTAATCTGTCGATTATACTAATTCAATTTCAATCTTATGTGTCTGTTTCACTGAAAGCATCTGAATCTCTCTCTTTGAAAGTATTGTACACCTTTCAGCTGTTATTTCTAATGCTTTTCCATCGCAAGCTGCTTTCCGGATCTTCAACTGATTGAATTCTTTCTTTTCTTTATTATAGAATATAATCTCAAAGTTCCTTCCGGCAAATGTCATCTTAAGTACTGCTTTTCCATCCTGATTATACTGTTCCGGCATAAGTGCAGGTGCGATCTTCAAGTCACCGCAATCTCCTTTCACCCCAAACACTTCTGTGATCATGGTAAGCATATACCAGCTTGCAGCGCCTGTCAGATATGCATAGAGGCCTCTTCCCTGATTATCAAAATATTCCGGAAGTCCAGGATACATCTTACTGTTATCAAATTCCATTGCTGCATCTAAAAGTGCCTGAAGTACTTTATTTCCTTCTTTTGCAAATCCTCTCTGGTACAATGCATTTGAGTACATAACAGCCATGTGTGAGAACACTGCTCCATTCTCTTTCTCGCCATAAGCAAATCCAAACATTCTTCCAAGATCAAATTTTTCCTCATGGAAGTTTGTGTTCAAACGGTATCCGCCGGCTTTCTGATCATAAAGATACTTGTCTGCACTCCTGCAGATAGATTCCACCTGATCTTCTGTTGCCGTTCCACTCATAATGGCAAATACTTGTCCGGTCAGCATCATTCTCACGCTTTCATCCATAACGCCTTCTACTTTTCTGCCATGGTTATCATAATAGCCATTGAACCAGCCATCTTCTCCATCCTTCACCCATTCGTTGGCACGGACGTTTTTCATCATCCAGTCTGCTTTTCCCTCAAGATTAGCAGCAAGTTGATCCAGTCTTACAACAATTGTGTCTCCACTGATATTATGTTCACATTTCTTTGCGTATCCTGCAAGGAGTGCCTGCTTACGTGCTGCATCTTCATACAGTTCCACGCTTCCTGCAAGAAGATCTTCCATCTCTTGTGCAATTTCAATCTTGCTGCTTCCACTGATTTCTTCCAACTGACGGAGTGTTTTTGCAATATTTCTCAAATTTCCGGCATAAGCACAGGTAAATGCAACACTTTCACCCTTCTCCCATGCCATGTCCAGTGCATCATTCCAGTCGGCACCATGAAGACGCATTTCATTATGCTCTCCTACATCATAGAACGCACACAGATTCTGTAAAAGAATATGCTCCAAAACTGTTCCGAAATAAATGTGGTCTCTTTCTGTTTTCTGCTTCTGTCCATATTCGCTGTTCCAAAACTTATCATGTGCAGTACCTCTCATAGACTGCAAATCTTTAAAATACGGAACCTTTTCAAACAGAACCTCCATATCTCCTGTCTGATCCAGATACAGACGAGTCGTTACAAATGGCCAGAATGCATGATCCATCCAGACACGTGTAATATTGTTTCTGTCTGCAATAAACTCACCCTGCTTATTTCCGATGATTGTCGCATTTGTTCCATCAATTCTTACTCCGCCATAATTATCCACAATCATCTGACGGACGTTTGAGGGATTCATAATCAGAAGTGCAAGGCAATCCTGCCAGAGATCTCTCCAGCCTCTTCCTCCTTTTCCATAATCGTGATATGGAAGGAAGGAACATCCATAAATTCTTCTTAAAATTGGCTGGAAGCAAATCCACTTCAGATAATTGTCTGTAGCTTCATCACCGGTTTCAAACTCTACATTCACTTTTTCTGTCCAATACTTTTTCACTTTGGCAAGCTCGTTTTCCGCTTGCTCCTTCGTACCAAATAAAGTACAGATTTTTGAAATGGAAGCCTTTTCTCCCGTTGCTCCGGCAAGAACAACATACTCTATTGATTCATTTGCTTTTAATTTTCTGCGTTCAAACCTGAATGCCCCAACAGCCTCTTTCCCCTCCAGATGGCAGCCTGCGGTACATCCCGTTTTTTCTACACGTACTGCTTCCGGAATCAGGAAAGAACCTCCCTCTCCAATAAAGCTTTCAACAGTCGGATAAAACTCCTTCGGGGCATTTCCTTCTGCTGTAAAACCATATACAAAATAAGTCGTATCATTTTTCTGATGTCCACGCTCATCAAAGGATAATACCGGTGTAACTTCTACGCCACATTCTTTCGTGTCGATTCTGTGAAGAAGTGATGTAACATGTCTGTGGTCGCGGATATTATCTGCGCTTCTTCCATAAACCGGAATGGCAACGATCGGTGTTACTTCCTGTTCTTCTTCCGAAAGATTTGTAATCTTGATCAGCTGGATCTCTGTTGTGCCATCAATAGAAACAAAGGATGTGATTTCTGACTGAAGATCATATTTTTTTGAAGTTCTTGTCAACTTCTGCCACATCATTCCTGCTTCCAGAGTGCTTTCATCCTGTCTGTCTGTATATTTATCAAACTCCTGCTCCGCTGAAACTCCACATGCTGACCAGTAGCCTTTTCCTTCTACCCGACACCAGAAATTTCTGGTGCCACGGTTATTGTGAAGGTTTTCAATGCTGACAGGTTCGAGAAGGAAATGATTCTGGTCCGTTTTACTATCTCCTCCCAAAGTTGGTGTAATACTGGATTTCAGACCTTCTTCTCCTGCCAGTGGTAAGTAAAGTCCACTATAATTTTCCGGATTTGTAATCGTAAATGTTCCGTTTTTATCTGTAAAATTGATTTTTCTCATGTCCAGTCCCTCGTCATTTCATTTAAGAAAGGAATAATTCTACCTCTGTTGTCTTTGTTAACTTCTCCTGTGGAATATAATTATCTTTCATTTGTTCTCCATTTACGAAAAGTTTTTCACATCCTGACTCTGCATGCCCCGGATTTTTCACAACGATATGTAAATGTGAACCTCTGAAATCTTTTTCGATTTCAAATTCTTCCCACTCTTTCGGTACTGACGGAGCAATCTTCAGTCCATAGAAGTCTGGCCGCATTCCGAGAATTCCTTCTACACATCCCACCATAATCGTAGATGCTGTTCCTGTCAGCCAGTGTACATGAGAACGGCCGAAGTTCGGGCTGTGTTTTCCTTCTGTAAACTGTCCATAGCAGTATGGTTCAAGTCTTCTGATCTCTGCACGATTATTCTGTGCAGCCGGTGCATTTTCAATAAAATAGTTAAATGCTCTCTCTCCGTGTCCACGAAGCGCCTCTGCAAGAATGATCCATCCCTGAGACTGTGAGAAAATTCCTGCATTTTCCTTTGTTCCGGCATTGTAGATCACAGCCAGTGCACCGTCAAATGCATGTGCATGATACGGAGGATCCATCAGGATTGCACCATATTCTGTATTCAGTTTGTCATATACATTCTGAAGTGCAAAATCTGCCTGCGCTTCATTTGCAAGCCCACTGATCACAGACCAGCTCTGTGGGTTCAGCCACATATTTGCCTCCGGATCTGTGCGCTGTCCAATCACTTCACCATCCTCTGTGAAGCCACGGATAAAGCGGTCTTCGTTCCAACAGAGATCCTGGATCAGTTTTTCCAGCTTCTTCTGACTTTCCTCCAGATAATTCAGATATTCTGTGTCTTTCTTATACTCAGCAAATTCCTTCAAAATTGTCATTGCATAGTAGAACTGTAATGCAACGAAGGTTGACTCTCCATCTTTTCCGAGTCTTAAGCAGTCATTCCAGTCAGCATAAAGGCCTGCCGGCATACCATGCTTTCCAAGATGATTCATGGAGAAATCTACTGCACGTTTCAAATGCTCGTACACGGTACCTTCTTCTTTATTTGCAAACGGAATCACTTCATCGATAAATTCCAGATTTCCCGTCTCGGAAATGTATTTGTATACTGTCGGGAACAGCCACAGCGCATCATCTGCACGATAAGCCGGGTGTCCTGTCTCCTGCACATAAGAAGCATCATCCGGTGTATCCTCATGTCCCGGATTGTGTGTGAATTTTACAAGTGGAAGCCCTCCACCATTATTTACTTGTGCAGAAAGCATGAAGCGGATCTTCTCTACTGCCATCTCCGGTGCCAGATGGATCACACCCTGGATATCCTGTACTGTGTCACGATAACCGTATCCATTTCTCAGTCCACAATATGTAAAGGATGCAGCACGTGACCAGATAAATGTCATAAAGCAGTTATATGCATTCCATGTATTGATCATTATATTAAATTCTTCGCTTGGTGTCTTCACCTGGAAATGGGACAGATGTCCATGCCAGTACTGGATTAATTCTTCCAGTTCATTTCTGCAGATTGTTTCACAATCCTCATAACGAGACATGATTGTTTCTGCATCAACATCTTCTTTCATACCAACAAGAAATGCTATTTCTTTTGTCTCTCCCGGATATAAAGTCAGGATTGTAGCTAATGCTCCACATCCATTTTCATTATAATTTCCTTCACAATTTAAAATACCATCTTCCACTCCGACCGGATTGTTGTATCCATGATATCTTCCAAGGAAACCTTCCCTGCTTCCACACCAGGAATCAACCTTTGCACCTGCAAGTCCGAAGAAACGGTCAACAACTATCTTGTCATCCACATCTTTTCCATCTTCCAGCTGATCCAGATTGGCATGGATCAGCTGCCGCACACGGTTTCCACGGAACACTGTTCTTGTAATGAACTGAGAGTACTGAAGATTTACCTGATCCTGCTCGTAATTGCTGTTGTTTGTAAATTCTGCATAGCCTGTTACATTGATCTTGCGCATGCGATCCGAGGTATTTGTCACTGCAAGATTCCACACTTCATAAGACTGATCCAGCGGAACATAGTATCTTACTTCTGAATGGATCTCGCTATAATCAGCCATCATCTTTGTGTATGCTGTACCATGATGACATTCGCTCTTATAAGAATTCAAATCTTTTCCTACCGGCTGCCAAGAAGCTGACCAATAATCTTCACTCTCCTGATCTCTTAAGTAGATATATCTTCCCGGCTGGTCAAACTGATTGAAGATATATCTTAAAATTCTTCCGTTCGCTCCTGATTTTGCAAAGCTATATCCACCTGCATTATTAGAAATAATTGCTCCATATTCTGGAGATCCAAGATAGTTCACCCAAGGTGCCGGTGTATCCGGTCTTGTGATCACATATTCTTTTTTCGATTCGTCAAAAAAACCATATTTCATACTTCTCATTCTCCTATCACACTTATTATAAACAAATTGCAGCCATTCCTACTATCTGCAATTCTATCTTTACTTTCATAAAAGAATATCAAATCAGAACACATTAATATACAAAATAAGAACTCAAAATATCAAATTCGTGACATGACAAAAAGGGATTTACCATATCTGGTTTTACTATTTTCTGATGTCCGGAGATAGAAATTTCCTTAATTACAGAACGAACAGAATCAATCCCATCTCTGCTCAATGTTGCCAGTCCTTGCATATTGTAATTCCAGTCATCTGGCAAACTTAACATCAGCGATAATAGACCTTTCGCTTTCAATGTCAGATTCTTATTCTTGAAATGGTGATTACTCATTACCGTAAAATTCTTAGTTCTCTCTACACGAAAAATCTGTGCCATGCTCCCATCCTCCTTTTCAGTTCAAAAGAAAAAGCGTAAGTAATATCTCTATCACTCACGCCTTCTCTAAACATTTTATTCTTTTTTCAATAAATTTTTAATCTGTCCAATTACCTGTTCAATCCTCAGTTACCAGCTTCAACTTTATTAAACATAGATCAGTTCCTTTAAAATAATCTCTTCCGCAATCGCTTTGTGTTGATTAACAGCTCTTACCCAGGCCATCTGATCTGCTTCTTTATCCGCCAATGGTTCTTTTTCTTCCAACTGTTTCAGAATCATTTCTTCCCGTTCTCTGGCTGCCCTATCCACTTCCAGAAGATGCTCTCCAATGGTGTCCTGCAGAAGCATCACCTGATAAGTTGAATTTCGATGGTTCTTCAGATAATCTCTGCGAAGAAAACCATACTTGCCAAGCTGCTCCATCTGCTCACCGGATTTATAGGTGAGATTCGGGATCAGATATCCATTTACATTCGTATACGTTAATTTCATTTTATTAGCACTCTCCATTTCTCATCATTTTTTGACCACAAATTTACGACATTTACGACAAATCTGACACTGCTTTACAATACCAGACAAAATGACTGATACCCCGGAAAGCCTGTAAAACAGGCACTTTTGGGATACACAAGACAGAACAAAAATCGACTTCCATTATCAATAGACGAGTGCTAACATTTTTAATATTTTTTTGTAATCTCATCACAGAATATTTCTTTTTTCTGTATTATAGTATTTTTATCAACTTTTAAATGTTTTATTATGAAAAAGAAACAGATGCTCTGCCTATTTTTCAGCTTTTCAAAAACTGGCAGATTTAGGATATCCAACGATTGTATCATTCAGCAGTATCAACGATTGGAACGAATATACTGTGACAAGGAGGTAACATTATGAGTTTTTTCGATTTTTTCAAACTACCTGATATTAATCAGGAATTGCTAGCTTTTCACAATACAAAAGAAGGCGTACTATTAGATGTAAGAACCCCTGAGGAATACAAAGAAGGACATATTCCCGGAAGCAAAAATGTCCCTCTACGCTCCTTATACGAAGGAACACCTGCTGCACAGCTTCAGACACCTGTATTCGTTTACTGCCATTCAGGAGCCCGAAGTCGTCAAGCAGTTATCTTACTCAAAAAAATGGGGTATACGAATGTAAAAAATATAGGAGGCATCGCTTCCTATACAGGAAAGGTGGAAAAATAAAATGAAAATTGTAATTGTAGGCGGTGTAGCTGGCGGTGCAACTGCTGCCGCAAGACTCCGCAGATTGGACGAACATGCAGAAATCATTGTCTTTGAGCGCTCTGGATTTATTTCCTATGCAAACTGCGGACTTCCTTATTACATTGGAGATGTAATTACAGATTCAGACCTTCTTACTTTACAGACACCAGAAAGCTTCCTTTCTCGTTTCCGCGTATCCATGAAGGTACATCACGAAGTTACCTCCCTGCATCCGGAACGTCATGCAGTATCTGTAAAGAATCTGGAAACAGGAGAAGAATTTGAGGAAACCTATGACAAGCTCATCCTTTCTCCTGGTGCCAAGCCAACCCAGCCCAAACTTCCTGGTACAGATATCGACAAACTCTTTACACTCCGAACCGTAGAAGACACCCTGCGGATCAAAACCTATATTGAGAAAAACCAACCAAAGTCTGCTGTTTTGGCAGGAGGAGGCTTCATCGGATTAGAATTAGCCGAAAATCTCCGTGAGCTTGGCATGGAGGTCACCATTGTACAGCGACCAAAGCAGCTGATGAATCCGTTTGATTCAGATATGGCTGCCTTTCTCCATAATGAAATGCGTAAACATGGAGTAAAACTGGCTCTTGGACATACAGTAGAAGGATTTCAGGAAACTACAGATGGTGTCCGTATTCTTCTAAAAGAAGCGGAGCCTCTTTGTGCAGACATGGTAGTATTAGCTATTGGTGTTACTCCGGACACAAAACTAGCTAAAGATGCCGGTCTGGAACTTGGTATAAAAGACAGCATTTTAGTCAATGCGCATATGCAAACTTCTGCACCTGATATTTATGCTGTAGGGGATGCCGTACAAATAAAACATTTCGTCACCGGACAAGATGCTTTAATTTCTCTTGCCGGACCTGCCAACAAGCAAGGACGTATTGCAGCAGACCATATCTGTGGAAAAAACAGTTCTTATTCTGGCTCCCAGGGTAGTTCTGTGATTAAAGTATTTGATATGACTGCCGCTGTCACTGGTGTAAATGAAACCAATGCCAGAAAAGCTGGTCTGGCTGTAGACAAAGTGATTCTCTCTCCTATGAGCCATGCCGGCTATTATCCCGGAGGGAAAGTTATGACGATGAAAGTAGTATTTGAGAAAGAAACCTACCGGATCCTTGGGGCACAAATTGTGGGATATGAAGGTGTAGACAAGCGAATCGATGTACTTGCTACAGCCATCCATGCCGGGATGAAAGCTTCAGATCTGGCAGAATTAGATCTGGCCTATGCCCCTCCTTACTCTTCTGCCAAAGATCCAGTCAATCTGGCTGGATTTATGATAGAAAATATTTCTGATGGTACGTTAAAACAATTCCATCTGGAAGATATTAAAACGCTTCCCCTGGATGGCAGCGTTATTCTTCTGGATACGAGAACCCCTGAGGAATACGAAAGAGGACATATGGCTGGATTTACAAATATCCCTGTAGATGTTCTGCGCGAACACCTAAAAGAACTCCCAAAGGAGAAACCAGTTTATGTCATGTGCCAAAGTGGTCTTAGAAGCTATATCGCCACCAGAATTCTGGAAGGAAATGGATATCGTGCTTACAACTTCTCCGGTGGATTCCGCTTCTATGATGCCGTTATGAATGATCGCTGCCTCATTGCATCCGCCAACGCCTGCGGTATGGATCAAGCATAAAGTTTCATTCTTACTTGTCTTCTCTTTCCCTACTTGCTATACTGTTCTTATGCAAGGTCAAGTCGCATCGCAGGCACTTTCCTGCTTTCGGTGCCTTTTTGACCAATCACACAGAAAGGATTTTTTAACATGAGAGCATATGAACGTTTATTAAAGTATGTAGTTGTCCGTACACCAAGTGATCATACAAGCACAACGGTTCCAACTACTTCCTGCCAGTTTGACCTGGCACATCTTCTCGTAACAGAATTAAAAGAATTGGGGCTGACGGATGCCTCTGTCGATGAAAAGTGCTTTGTATACGCTTCTCTTCCTGCAACAAAAGGATATGAAGAGAAGACAAAGCTTGGATTTGTCGCACACATGGACACGGTATCAGACTTCTGCGACCATGACATCACCCCGATCGTGACAGAAAATTATGACGGGGAAGACCTTGTGCTCGGTACAAGCGGCCGCACACTGTCTGTAAAAAACTTCCCGCACCTTCCATCCCTGAAGGGACGCACATTGATCACAACGGACGGCACGACTGTACTCGGTGCAGATGACAAAGCAGGGATTGCTGAGATTATGACCATGTTAGAGCGGATTCAGAAAGAAGAGATCCCTCACGGAAAAATCTCTGTTGCATTTACTCCTGATGAAGAGGCTGGATCCGGTGTCAACCATTTCAATGTAAAAGACTTCGATGCAGAATTCGCCTACACGATGGATGGCGGTCCGGAGGGAGAGATCCAATATGAGAATTTCAATGCATGTGAAGCCATCGTTGAGATCAAAGGATTCAATGTCCACCCTGGTTCCAGTAAAGATACCATGATCAATGCCGCACTGGTTGCAATGGAATTCAATGCAATGCTTCCATCCTGCGAGACGCCGCGCGGTACCGAAGGATATGAAGGTTTCTATCATCTCTGTGAAATGTCCGGAGATGTTGCCAACGCAAAACTGGAATACATCATTCGTGATCACGATCCTCACTTTTTCGAGGCGCGTAAAAATACTATGCATCTGATTGCAAAACAACTCAATGCGAAGTGGGGAGAAGGTACTGTCACACTGACAATCCATGACCAGTACCGGAATATGTCAGAAGTGATCCAGGGTTGTATGCACCTGATCGATAATGCGGTGGAAGCTGCCAGACTTGCTGATATCGTACCGGATGTCGCACCGATCCGCGGGGGAACTGACGGATGTCGTTTAAGCTACATGGGACTTCCTTGTCCGAACCTTGGAACCGGAGGCTACGGCTATCACGGACCATATGAACATATCACCGCCGAAGGCATGGATCTTGCCACAGATATGATCGTAAAATTAATTCAGAAATATGCCGAATAATATTTTGATGTAGAAAAGAACGCACTGCAAGATGAAACTTCTCATTTGCAATGCGTTCTTTCTTTTTTACAAACCTCGTCCATTTTCGGATGTAAATATATTTTCTTCTTAGTCTAATTCTCCTTAAATCCTTCCCCGACCACATCATTTGACTCCATGATCACAATAAATGCCTTCGGGTCAATCTCTTTTGCCATCTTCCGGATTGTGTACATCTGTTTATTATTGCAGGCACACATTACAATCTCTTTCTCCTCTTTGGAATAGCTTCCCCTTCCTCTGAGAAAAGTAGAACCTCTTCCAGTATACTCATCAATCTTTGCCGCAATCTCATGAGGATAATCTGTCACGATCAATGTCATCTTTCCGGCATCAATTCCATACATTACTTTATCGACTACCGCAGACAGAAGATAAGTCACAATCAAGCCATAAATAATCCCTTCTACGTCCCGGAAAATAAAACTTCCCATCAAAACGATCAGTACGTCCATCACAAATGCAATCTGACCGATAGATACATGAGGTTTCCATGCTTTTACCGACATGATCACAAAATCCGCACCTCCCGTGGAAGAGTTTCTCATATAAATCATTCCATATCCAAGCCCGGCTAATACACCTGTGCAGATTGCTGCCAACATTCGATCTCCCTCATATACTGGCAGCATCGGTGCCACCACATCCATCAATATCGAAGAAATGATCATTGTCTTTAGCGAACGAAGAAAAAATGTACGCCCAAGCAATTTATAACAGAGAAAGACTACAGGAATATTCAGCAAAATAGTCATTGCACCGATCGGTATATGAAATAGATGATAAAAAATCAATGCAATTCCTGAAAACCCGGTCATCGGAAACTGTGCTTTTGCTGCAAAGTTATAAATCCCAACGGCAATCAAAAACCCTCCTACAAAATCAATCAAAATATCAATTGCCAGTTCTTTTCCATTTATTCTCTTCATGATCTCTGCCTCCTGCTTTTTCTTTCCCTGTCGATATGATCTTATTTTCTTTTACCAAATCCCCCAATACCCGAAAAAGCATTTGCAAATCATAAAAATTATCATTCGCAAATGCTCTTCTATTATTCAGTATAACGCGGTAAATTCCAAAAGTCAATTTACTTCTTCCGGAATATTTGTGCAAATACTACAAGAATACTTCCTGTAAAAATAAATAGATCTCCTAAATTAAACACAATATTCTGTATTCTTTTCCATCTGCACCGGAAACTAAAGTAGTCGACAACATACTTTCTCCGAAAACGATCATATAAATTGCTGCACGCACCTCCAAGAACAAGCGCCCATCCGGTCTTTTCCACTGTTCTTCCGCCCTTTGCCAACAAACACAGCTCATACACCAAAAGAAACACTCCAAGCCCTGCCGTCAACCACTTTACGAATCCCGGCCTATTCTCCAGCAAATTCATTGCCATCCCACTGTTATAGCTTTTTCTGAGCAGGATTCTCCCACCTGCCGCCCTTCTGATATCCGCTTCCGTGAAATGATTCTCCACATACCATTTTATTCCCAGATCCAAGGCAAGCAAACTACCTGCTATGAGTAAATAAATCATAATTTCCCTCTGCGTGTCGCTATTCTCGAATATCCTCCACGCTCTCCTTTATATGTTCTTTCATCTCATGAACAGATTCTCTGACATCCTCAGCAATCTCAGATGCTGCATCTTTTACATGCTCTACAGATACTTTCGTCACATCTGCTGCCTTCTCCATAATATCCTCAATCACTTCTTCTGTTGTCTCTTCCATTTTAGCACTTTCCGATACATCACTCTCCGCAAAAATATCTTCACATTCCTGCGGCATCTCTTCTTTCTTCACCTCTGCTCCACAATGCGGACAAAACTTCATATCTTTCTCAATCAGTTCCTGGCAATTCTCACATTCTTTCACGCCTCTCATATCCGCAAGTTTCTTCTCAAAGGCAGCGATGATCATTCTTCTCTTCCTGATTTCCTCGCAGATTACTTCCAGTTCTCCATCTACAGCCTCTTCTTTTCGGAAGCGTTCATAAATGATCTTTCCAAGATCTGTCAGATCTCCCTGATTGCTGCGCTCCAGACTGCGGATCTGGCTTTTCAGCTTCTGTACTTCCATAACCTCTTCCGTCTTTTTCCCTACATTTCCTGCTGTCTCTGTAATAAATTTTCCTAAATCTTCAAAAAATTCTTTCATCGCGCTCTTCCTTTCTGTCCTTTACTCTTCTTTTCTGTATCGGAATGCAGTCACACATGTAGTTTGTGCGATCTACATCCTAAAATGTCCGAAGCTGTTCAAACGTATTGTAGAGATTCAAGCTGCCATATCCCCACGATCTGTTTGGATACACTTCCGTGTCTTTACGCTCTGTACCGAGAATCATCAGATTCTTCAGCTGGATCGAGTCAATATTCGTTCTGCCCAATTGATAAACTATCCACTCAAACAGAAGTGCTGTCGCTCCGGCAGTGATCCCCGTCGCAATACTGGATCCAGTCCTCTTTGTGAACTGCCCACGGCTTACTGCACCCGTCACATCTACTCCGGGCGCCGCGAATTCCGGCTTGAGTCTTCCACCTCTAGTATACCCTCTTCCCGAGTCGATGGCAATACTCTTATCTGCCCCATTGTAACTTGCAACCGTCATCGGATCCGGTGTATTTCCAGGTTCTGTAATAGTAGTATCTGGATTTGACTGCAGAAAATATACATCTCCGGTCAAAAATTCTGCAACCGGAAGCCACATATGGAAAATCCCATCCGCCAGCTGCTGTGGTTCTACCACAATTCTCCAGATTCCCGGGGATGGATCCGCAAAACGCATCAGGATCAATTCGGAATTCGTCCGCTCCACCAACAGCCTATAATCCAAATAGACACTCGTTCTCTCAAACACAAAGTTTAGCACCGTTCCGATTCCCTGTCTCACTGGCACAAGGGGAATTTTCTCACCGGCAGGCGAAACAATGGAAACCGCAAACACATTCGGAATCTCGGTCCACAACTCCAGCGAAAATCCTTTTACACCTTCCGCCACACGGATCTCCACATTCTTACTGTCCGCCATATTTTCTATCAGCCCATAATAATGATGCCTTTGATTCGCTTCATTTCCACCACCAATCACAATCCCCATATTAGCAGTGTAGGAATATATCTCCAGCAAGTTGCAAAGCGGAGAAGTCCCATTATGATCCCCCATATTGGTTCCAAGGGCAATGCACAGAACTAATGGAATTTTTTTCTTCTTTGCCAGATCGGTCAGATACCGGATTCCAAGCATAATATCGTTCTCCTGATAACACTCTGCATCGTCCCCGATCAAATAGAAATCCTTTAAATATTGTTTGGCTTTTTTTAACTTTACAATGCCAAGTGTGGCTTCCGGCGCAGCTCCTTTAAATCGATTTTCAATGTTTTCACTTCCTGCCGCAATACTCGCAAGAAATGTCCCATGGCTGTTCTCATCTTTGGATGGAACAACTTCCAGAGGATTCTCTCTTTGTAACGCCTCGTTAATCTTCTCCTCTGTATACTCTGTTCCGTAGACAAATCCCTGGGGAGGAGCTCCCTCCTGGATCGTCTGATCCCAGATTCCCGCAATCCTTGTGGTTCCGTCAAGATTTTGAAAAATTGGATTCTGATAATCGATACCAGTATCAATAAATCCAATCATCACGCCCTTTCCTGTCAATTTCAGTGTAGGATAATTCTGAATCTGGCTGATCCCTGCCTCATTTAGCGCTTCTGTATCCAAAAGAGTATAACACTTCGGAATTACCCCATACGTAAACCGGTCCAAAGACATCGGATCTGCAAACATCTTGTCAATATATACAACGTGATATTCATACCCGACATACTGCTCACAGAGTTCTGCACCTGAAATTCCATTAAGAAAATATGGTCTTTTACTTTCAAAAATAAAATCCCGGTATTCTTCGGACAGCGCTCTGCTTCTGCATATTTCTATCGTTTCCGGCATCATAACCTCCAAATTTTGTCAATCTTTACATCATATAAAAACAGGACACTGAATATGCTTCAATGTCCTGAATTCTCTATTCTCCCGTAAGCAGCGCCTGTCCTCTGAGTGTGATGACAGGACCTCCGGTTCCTTCGATATATTCTTTTGTGATCGTCACCTGCCCGATGTTATCATCCTTCGGAATCTCATACATGATATCCAACATAAATTCCTCGATGATCGCACGAAGCGCACGGGCACCAGTATTCTTCTCCATGGCACGCTTCGCGATTGCCTCTAATGCTGCTTCGTCAAACTCCAGCTTGACTTCGTCAAGCGCAAGAAGCTTCTGATACTGCTTTAAGATTGCATTTTTTGGTTCCTTTAAGATCTTGACCAACATCTCTTCATTCAATCCCTGAAGTGTAAAGATGATCGGCAGACGTCCGATAAATTCCGGGATCATTCCAAAGTTTCGAAGATCTTCGGCAGTCACTTTCTCAAGGATATTCTTATCGTGATTCCACTTATCCTTCAAATCAGCGGTAAACCCAATTGACGCCTGCTTGTTCAGACGCTCCTTGATGATCTCCTCAAGATCTGGGAATGCTCCGCCGCAGATGAACAGAATATTCTTCGTATTCACAGTCGTAAGTGGCACCATTGCATTTTTGCTGTTTGCTCCTACCGGAACCTCCACTTCACTTCCCTCTAAAAGTTTTAACATTCCCTGTTGTACAGATTCCCCGCTGACATCTCTCTGGCTGGAATTTCTTTTCTTTGCAATCTTGTCAATCTCATCGATAAAGATAATCCCTCTCTCCGCCTTCTCCACATCGTTGTCTGCAGCTGCCAGAAGCTTTGAGACAACACTTTCAATATCGTCACCAATGTATCCGGCCTCTGTCAAAGAAGTCGCATCTGTAATCGCAAGCGGTACATCCAGAAGTCTCGCAAGCGTCTTTACAAGATACGTCTTTCCACTTCCGGTTGGCCCGATCATCAACATATTGGACTTCTCAATCTCGATATCATCCATCGTATCTGTCGCTACCCGCTTATAGTGATTGTAGACAGCAACTGCCATTGCCTTCTTCGCATGCTCCTGCCCTACCACATATTCATCTAATTTTGCCTTGATCTTATGCGGTGCCGGAATATCTTTAAGATTCAGCGCAGGCTCTTTCTTCTCGCCTTCTTTTTTCTTCTTGACCGGCTTCGCCTTTGGCATCATATTCTCAAGTTCTGCCATGTTCATAATATGAACGCCCGGCATATTCATCAGCTTACTATAATCAAAATTACTATTCGACATTAGATCAAAGCTCTTCTGCATACAGTCAGAACATACTGTAATATTGTTCGGAAGCTCAATCATCTTCCCCGCAATGCTCTCCGGGCGGTTGCAAAGCGAACAATACTTTTCATATCCTGCATCGTCCGGCACATCCGGATGCTCTTTTCCATGCTTCTCCACATGTTTGTCTTCTTTTCCTTCTGTAATCTCATCTATGATCTCACTGTCTATCGTCAAATCTTTTTCTGACATACTTTTTCCTTCTTTCTACCATATATGGGTCTATTATATCGTAGTCGTTTCGCTGAAACAAGTTAAGAATCTATAAATTCTCCTTAATTATTTCCAATCATCTTCAAAAATGTATCCTCGGAAATGATTGGAATCCCAAGTTCCCTCGCTTTTTTATTCTTTGAAGATGTTGATTCCACATCATTGTTGATCAGCCAGTTCGTCTTTGATGTGACAGACCCGGTCACTTTTCCTCCTTTGCTCTCAATGACCTCTTTCACTTCATTCCGGTTTGCAAAATGCTCCACACTTCCTGTGATCACAAAGTTCATTCCTGCGAAGATCTGTTCTTCCTGAGTCGTCTCTTCCTCTGGAATCTTCACTTCCTCAAGTAGTCTGAAAAATTCCTCCCGATGGTCTTCCACTGCAAAATAATCAACAAAAGCCCTCGCGATCACATCACCGACTCCCTGGATCTCATTCAGCGCTTCTACATCTGCCTGAAGCATTTTCTCTACATCATAATCAAATGCACGACAGATCATCTTTGCATTGGAAAGCCCGATATTCGCAATGCCAAGCCCATAGATCAACTTTGGCAGTGTAGTTGTCCGCGCTTTCTCAATACTATCCTGAAGGTTTTTGTAAGATTTTTCCCCAAATCCCTCCATCGACCGAATTTCCTCTCCATATCGCTCCAAATGAAAAATATCAGAGAAATGGCGGATAAATCCGCGTGTGATAAATTTCTCGAGTGTCGCTTCAGACAACCCATCAATATTGAGCGCATCTCTGCTTACAAACAGTGAAAACGCCTTGATATGCTTCGCCCCACACTCTGGGTTCGTGCAGTATAATGTCTTCGTATCGCTGACCTGACGGATCTCTGTCTCACCGCCACATGCCGGACAGCATTCCGGCACCGGATCCATCCCACTTCGCGTAAGATTTTCTGCAATCTGCGGAATAATCATATTCGCCTTATATACTTGAATCGTGTCCCCGATCCCAAGCTCTAACTCTTCCATAATGCTTAAGTTGTGGACACTTGCACGGCTGACTGTAGTTCCTTCCAGTTCCACCGGATCAAAAATTGCCACCGGATTGATCAGTCCAGTCCTTGACGGACTCCATTCTATTTCCCGCAAAGTTGTCTCCCGGATCTCGTCTGCCCACTTAAACGCAAAAGAATCTCTTGGGAACTTCGCTGTACTTCCAAGAGATTGTCCGTAAGCAATATCATCGTAAGTGAGTACAAGTCCATCGGACGGAATATCATTCTCTTCAATATGCTCCGCAAAAAATCGAACACGTTCTTCCAGAGTATCCTTTGTCACCTCATAGTGTTCCACTACATCAAATCCCTGCTCTTTCAGCCACTCAAGCTGAATATTCCTTGAATTTTGGAAGTCCACTCCATCCGCCTTGACAAGCGAAAATGCGTAAAACTGCACATTTCTTCGCGCTGTAATCTTATTGTTCAGCTGACGCACTGAGCCGCTGCACAGATTTCTCGGATTTTTGTATTTTGCATCCACATCTTCGATTTCTTCATTGATCTTCTCAAAGTCCCGATAACCAATCACCGCTTCCCCTCGAAGGATCAATTCTCCCCGGTAAGCAATCCGAAGCGGTACATTCTGAAACACTTTTGCATTGTTTGTGATTACTTCTCCGACCTCACCGTTACCACGCGTTACCGCCTTTTTCAGTTCTCCATTCTCATAAGTCAGCACGATTGTAAGTCCATCAAGTTTCCAGGAGATCACTGCTTTTTTCTCTCCGACAAATTCTTTCAGTCTGTCTGTCTCCTTTGTCTTATCAAGTGATAACATCGGCTTCTCGTGCCGCTCCTTCGGAAGTTCACTCAATACTTCATACCCAACATTGACGGTCGGGCTGTTCGCCATCGTAATTCCTAGTTCCTGCTCCAGTACAAGTAACTCATCGTACAGCCTGTCATACTCATGGTTACTCATAATTTCCTTTGCATCCTGATAATAAGCTTTCCCCGCTTGATTTAACAGCTGTACCAGTTCCTGCATTCTCTGCTTTTTCTGTTCCATACTCTACTGCTCCTCATATACTGTGTTGTTGGAAGAACCTTTCAATTGTTCATATAACTCGTCCAGTTCTCTTCCGGTCACTTCGCGGTATTCTCCACTTTTTAGATTTCCAAGTTCGATATTCATCACCCGTACCCGCTCCAACCTTGTCACTTGATATCCAAAATATTCACACATTCTGCGAATCTGTCGGTTCAATCCCTGTGTCAGGATAATGCAAAATTTATATTTTCCAGTCTTTTCTACTTTGCACGGTCTTGTCACCGTGTCTAATATCGGTACCCCTTCTGACATTTTCCGAACAAATTCTTTTGTCACTTCCTTGTTGACAGTCACCTTGTACTCTTTCTCATGACAGTTGCCCGCACGCATCATCTTGTTAATAATATCGCCGTTGTTTGTCATAAGAAGAAGTCCTTCGGAATCCTTATCAAGTCTTCCAATATAGGTGATCCTCGTTGGATAATTTAAAAAACGGATAATGTTTTTCTTCTCCCGTTTTTCCTCTGTACAGACGATTCCGGTCGGTTTATTGACTGCAAGCAGGACCATTCGGTCTTTTTTCTGTATCACTTTCTTTCCAACGCACACTTCCTGATCTTTCGTGACACGCATTCCCATCTCTGCCCGTCTGCCATCGACAGTGACTCTGCCGCTCTCGATCAATCTATCTGCTTCTCTCCTCGAGCAGACACCTGCCTCACTTAAAAATTTATTTAACCGCACCGACTCTTTCGGCGCGTCAAATTCTCTCTCTATCTGATTACTCACTCGCTAACACTCCACTTAAATTATTGTCTGTAAAAAACGTATTTCCATTGTATAAAAACAGTACATCTGTAATCCTGTCTTCCTCAATGAGATCATCCAGATCCCCGTAATAATACCGCGGATCTACAAGCACGATTTCCCTGTAATATGGTGTCAGAAACGGCACAAAACAGTTCGCATAAGAATCTTTTAAGATCAACAGTCTCCGATTCTTCTCTGAAGTTGTCTTAATGTCTACCAATGCATGATTCCCATTTAAGAACATTCCATACTTATCCTTCTCTTCCAGCTTCTCTGAACTGTACATGGAAGCACTCTTTTCCTTCTCCTCCACATAGTTGACAACAACCTCTGTATCATTTTTCTCTGGAAGATAAATATCAATGTTCTCTCTTCTTGACCGCTCATAACCACTTGTAGCCGACAGTGTCCCATTAAACTCTTCCGTGACCGTATGCGGTACAAATGCTGTCATCTCCTCCCGCAAAATCCCCAGGTCTCCTGCCGCCTCCTGAAATGCATAATATGCCCCTTTTGTTGTCCAGTGATGATCTGTACGATAATAAATTTCTTCATTTTTATGTTGGTTTAACGTCTTTGCTGCATCAATCCATTGAATGCCCGCCGCTGAAACAATCTCCTCTGTCCTCTTTAACTGTGCATTCTGATCTTCTGTTGCTGCAAATGCCGGAAGTTTCTCCTTTAAAATATTTGCCGCATTCGGTGCAATCAACATATGCATTTTCAAATCTGGATAGCGCGCAGCAAATGCTGTCACTGCATCCATATTTTCCTTGTAAGAGGCTTCATCAAGCACGCTGATCTCCTCTAGCAGATACCCATCTGCTCCTTTAAAAACCCCGTTGGAATCTTTTTTCCCAAGAAGCAGATCTGCCTTTGTCTTCAAGCTTACCCAGAAATCTCTTCCAAGAAACTGATCTGATTTGTACTTTTCATACTGACTCATGAATTTTCCACTCATGACAGTCTCCACCGATGCCTTCGGCTTTGTTGCAAGCATCCGATTCTCTTCCTCAGAAAATTTTCTTTCCTTTGTAATCCCATCCGCCAGAACTAACAGCGCTATACAGGAAATAAATCCAAGCGCCATCCAAAGTCTGACCTTTCTTCTCTTTCTGTTTACTCTATTCATCCGTCTCCCCTTAAAATCTGAAATACAAAAATGGGTTGTAGGTTTCCGTCACAAGATACGCGATGGATAGCAGGAACATTCCTGCATAGATCGCACATGCAAGAACTGCCCGCACCTTATATCCTCCATAGACGATCCGACCAAAGATCTCATGCACTTTCGCCGTAGAACCGACTGCTGCGATCGCAAACAATGCAAGATTGGTAATAAGCAGATAAATCCCCATAGAATCCACTACAGTCTTTGCTCCGATTCCGAACATGACGCCGAGATACTTCCACGCAAATCCAAGTGTCGGACTAAAGAAGAATACCCAGCCGATCATCACAAACAAAAGGCTATACAAATGTCTGAACATCCCCGGAACTTTCTCAAGCCGATCCCCGATCATAAACTTTTCAATGATCAAAAGTATTCCGTAATACATTCCCCACATCACGAAATTCCAGCTCGCGCCATGCCACAGGCCAGTTAAAAACCATACGATCATCAGATTAAGAATCGTCCGTTCTTTCCCTTTCCGATTGCCACCTAACGGGATATACACATATTCCCGGAACCATGTTCCAAGGGAAATATGCCATCTGCGCCAAAATTCTGTAATGCTCTTGGACAGATACGGATAGTCAAAATTCTTCATAAACTCAAAGCCGAGCATCTTTCCAAGACCAACTGCCATATCCGAATACCCGCTGAAATCAAAATAAATCTGAAATGTATAAGCAATGCATCCAATCCATGCAGTCAGAACCGACATCTCCGAAAATGTGATTGCCGATACTTTCGCAAAGACTATCCCTGTCATATTTGCAATCAGCACTTTTTTTGCAAGTCCCCGCACAAAATAGATGGCACCATCTCCAAATTTTTCCATCGTAATATTTCGATCCCGCAGCTGCATCTCCACATCTGAATACTTTACGATCGGTCCTGCGATCAGCTGTGGAAACATCGTCACATACACGCCAAAGGAAATCAGATTCTTTTGTACTTGTACCTTGCCGCGATATACATCAATGATATAAGACAATGTCTGGAAAGTATAAAATGAAATCCCAATTGGAAGTGCCAGTTCTTTATAAGGTAGTTCTACCGGCAATACCGCATTTAGACTCTCTATCAGGAATCCATAATATTTAAAAAGCCCAAGAATCAGCAAATTCACTGCAACTGCGATAACCAGACTCTGCTTCGCCTTAAATGGATTCTCTAAATTCCGCTCAATATCAATTCCCGACACATAATTAAACAAGATGGATAGCACCATCAAAATCACATATACCGGCTCTCCCCACGCATAAAAAACAAGGCTTGCAAGCAGAAGCACGATGTTTTTCAGCCTGCCTGGTACAAGATAGTACACAAGCAGCGTGACCGGCAAAAACGTAAATAGAAAAACGATACTACTAAATAACATTCTTTTGTCCCCTTTTTATATTCTTTTTCATCCCATCTTCTTATTCAGAAACTCCTGAAAAGTACCTTCGTCCCCATCCGACAGAAAGTTTTCGCTTCTACAAAGCTTTTTGAAATACCTGATCGATCTTTTCTGCATCTTCCTTGATCACAAAAAGAATATAATTTCCCCTTACATCTATAATAGAATCTTCAATCAGTTTTGTCTGACTCGCCCCATATCCCTGAAAGCTCTCCTTCCTGGATTTTTTTCGCGCTTCGATAGCTTCGACAACGGTATCGGACTGCTCTTTGGACTTCAGTTTCACGACAAGTATCTCATCGACTTCCATTGTCCCCTCTCGAAACCAGAGCATTACTCCATCATAATCATTTGCATTTAACCGATAATTGCGCCGGAACATTTTATGATCGGCTTCTTTCATATCAGAATTATTCAGTACTCCTTCCACCGCCTGCTCCATCTCTGCAAACGGGGTATCACTCTCACCTTTTCTAAAAAGCAGTACCGCAACGTACAAAACCAATATTCCGATCAGTATCATCTGCGTAATAAAAATAGCATCCAGTCCATTCTTTCTCTCTCTGCTGTGGATCTTCCTCATCATAGACCTGCCACCTCCGCCATATTTACAAGCCACAGCGGATAGATCTCAGAAGTCATATGTACCCCATCCGGCTCATAATATTCTTCTTTTACAATCTCTGTATTATCAATAAATGTCACGCCTTCCTCCTCTGCCAGTTCCCGCAGAGTCTGATTAAATGTATCTAATGATCCATATACAGGCGACTCATCTATCTTCATCTGCTGTACCGGAAAGATAGAATTAATATAGATTGCAGCACCTGGAAGGATCTCCCTGATATCCTCCAGTACTTCTTTATAATTCTCCTTAAATACTTTCGCATCTCCACCGGTTACTGCAATATCATTCATTCCGTAAGATAAAAAAACAGTCTGTGGATTCAGTGTTCGGATCGTATCAAGTTTCTCTGTCACATCTGTCACTTTCATTCCAAGCTCTGCAATGACTGAAGACTCTCTCAGAAAATCGTATTCCACAAATCCTTCTGTGATCGAATCCCCTAACACAAGTGCATTGGAAAATCTTGCTTTCATTGACTGACTGTAAAGTTCCGGATTCGCCTCCATCTCACTTCTCTCCAACTCCAATATCTTCCCCTCGATCTGTGAAATATCTGCCTGCTCCAGTTTCCTGATCACTTCCACACCCTTTTTTGTCTCTGTCTTCTCCGTTTTCAGAACAGTTATCCCCTTTTTGATTCCAAATATGAGAATCACACCGGTAAGCACGCACATGCCTCCGATCGCAATTTTTCTTACATCCTTTCTCATCTGATTACCCCTTATCTTTTATCTTCTAGCGCTATTCCGTTTTAGACATACAAAATGTGCCCGAAAACGTTCATGCACGACTCTGCAAAATCCATCTCCAGACACACTCTGTCAAAATCTGTCTACTACTCTTTGTCCTCCGAACACACGCTTTAGAATAGTATTATAAATTTATAATATTACAAATGTCTGTTCTTTCTATTACAATTATGTAACATTCTTTCATGTGTTTTTTTACAGTGAAAAATAGGCTGTCATAAATTTTACAAGGCTCTCCTGATCTTCTCTCCCCATAAACTCTCTGCTGGAGTGCATTGCAAACATCGGAATTCCCATATCCACTGTACGCACCGGAAGAATTGCAGAAACGATAGAACCTAATGTTCCTCCTGCACTTCCGTCAGAACGATTGACAAATTTCTGATAAGCAATTCCTTCTTTTTCACAGATCTGCTGCACGATTGCGATCGCCTCAGAATCTGTCGCATATCCCTGAGAACATGCCTCCTTGATACAAAATCCTTCATTTAATTTTGCTTTATTTGTCGGATCGTTCTTTGCCGCATAGCTTGGATGTATCGCATGACTCACATCTGCTGAAATCAAAAGACTATCCATAATCGCATTAGAAAACGCCGTCTCAGAATATCCAAGAGCTGCATAGATTTTCTTTAAAATTGTCACGATCAGCGTAGACTGTGCTCCCTGCTTACTTCTGCTTCCAATTTCTTCATGATCATAGACGATCGCACAGTTGATTCCTTTCGTTCTGTCTGCATCGATGATCGCAGTTGCAAGTGCCTGTACAGAAGTCAGATTATCTAACCTCGGCGCAGAAATAAACTCTTCTTTCGCCCCTGTCAGACAGCCTTCTTCAAAATTATAAACATTCAGTTCATATTCCAGGATATCTTCTGCTTTCACGCCCATCTCCTCTGCGAGCAGATTTGCAAAATATCCTTCTTTTTTCTCACTTTCTGCAAGTTTTCCAAGAAGCGGAATCATCTGTGTCTGACGGTTCAGTTCTACCCCCTGATTCATCTCCTTCTGTAAATGAATGGCAATGTTTGGAATTGTAAGCAACGGACGCTTAAAATCAACTAAACGGACTTCCGGGTGGAAAACATCCTCTGAGCGCAATACCACTCTTCCCGCGATAGAAAGAGGACGGTCCAGCCAGCTTGCTAAGTTCACTCCACCATATACCTCTGTGTTCAGCTGCACATATCCCTCTGTCACGATCTCTGGATTTGGTTTGATACGAAATCCTGGAAAATCTCCATGACATGCAGCCAGACGGAACCCATCTTCACCTTCAAATTCTTCCCCGATTGTAAATGCAAAGATCGTAGAATCATGATGAACCATAAAATACTTTCCGCCTCGCTTCAGATCCCAGTTTTCTCTTAAAGCCACTTCCTCAAATCCAGCCTCCTCAAGCTGTTTCTTTGTCTCCAACACCGTATGGAACTGCGATGTTGCACCTTTTGTCAATTTCAGTAATTTATCCACATATTTGTTCTGTTCCATCTCTGTTTTCCTCCTTTTTCTGCACAGATGATCCTCTGTATGTGCATCTTTCTGACGAGGATCATCTATGACTCTTCCGACATCCATACGGATGTCTTTCGCAATACTTTAATCATACTGGCAATTTCTTTAAAAGTCAAATCTCTGGTAGCTTTTTTCTTCAATTATGTTATACTGTTAGTGATGCCGGACACTGCTTTGTTTCCGGCAAAATTTTACAAAGGAGACACCTGCACATGAACCTAAACAATTTTACGACAGAGCCTATTTCCAAGCTCTTTTTCCGTTACCTTGTTCCATCGATCTGCGGTACAATGGTAACGTCTATTTATGTGTTGGCAGACACTATTATTATCGGCAAAGGAATCGGAACCGACGCGATGGCAGCATTAAATATTGCCCTCCCCGTCTACAATCTTTTCTTTGGCACCGGTCTCCTGTTCGGTGTTGGCGGATCTGTCATGATGTCCATCTGCCGCGGGCACGGGGAACATTCAAAAGGAAATGCCTATTTTTCTCTTTCCTTTCTGTTAAATGTTCTTGCCTGCATCATCTATATGATCATCTGCAACACTTTTACAAAAGAGATTGCCCTCTTTCTCGGAGCAACCGATGTCACACTTCCTTATGTGATGGACTATCTTCCTTATATTACATGGAGTCTTCCGGTCTTTGCTTTTTCTTCGTTTCTGCAAACCTTTATCCGAAATGATGGGGCGCCAAAACTTGCAATGACCGCTGTTGTTTCCGGAGGAATTTTTAATGTCATCTTTGACTATATTCTTGTATATCCATGCCAGATGGGAATGGCAGGAGCTGCGATTGCCACTGTGTGCGGCTCTATTCTGACCGTGTTGATCTTGCTGATCCATTTTTTCGGAAAACACAATCACTTACATTTCTGTTTTTCAGAAATCCGAAGTTCTTTCGGTTCCGATATTTTCAAAAGTGGATTTGCCAGCTTTCTGATCGACCTGTCTTCAGGGATCGTAATTTTTTTCTTCAACCAACAGCTGCTGCGCTATCAGGGAGATCTCGGTGTCAGTGTCTATGGTATTATTTCCAACACTGCAATTGTTGTGACCTGCCTCTCAAACGGAATCTGTCAGGCAGCACAGCCGATCATCTCTACAAATTTCGGCGCAGGATTCCAGGAACGGATCGATCATGTCCGTAAATTAGGACTGCGCACAGCACTGTTCATCTGTGCTATACCAACACTGCTTGGTCTTACTGTCCCGAATCTGTTTACTTACATTTTCCTGAATCCCGATTCACAAGTACTTGCTCTGGCGCCGGCTGCTGTTCGCCTTTACTTTATCGGATTTTTGATCACCGGAGTGAACATGTTTCTCATCGGTTACTTCCAGTCAACGATAAGACCGATTTATGCTCTCAGACTCTGCCTGATGCGTGGATGTGTCTTAAGTATTATTTTTGTGAAAATTCTACCGATCTTTTTAGGTCTGAACGGAATCTGGATTTCTGTCCCGCTTGCCGAACTATTCACACTACTTACTGGAATCCTGCTGTTGAAAAAATCGATGGCTAAGAAAACAACTTAATCCCCTCTGCTTTTTGAGGCAGATACTACTCAAAACACAAATTCACTCAGGAGGTGATTTTATTTTATGATCGCACTACATATGCTGGAAGTCCGGGATTGCATGAGCAAACTGCTCCTCTCGGACATCTTCGATGCTTTCCTTTTTATAGAAGGAGACATTACAACCTTTAATACATTCCACCTCGATGGATACTTGAAAAAAGATTTTTTTGATACCGAAGAAGCCCTCTCCCGCTTCTCTTCCCGTGAGTACTCCCTGTGGAAAGAAGTACGTACACTCTGTTACACCATCATCAAAGGGAAAAAGACACCGCTCGGATTTAAATTTGTTTTCTGCCTTTCGGGCGAAAATACTTCTCGTCTTCTTGTACAGGAAGGACTTTCATTTTCTCCTGAAGATGTCCGCGGGCTTTACCTGAACTTATCCTTTGACGGCAGTACACTCCACTGCGTAACCGGAACTTCCATGAATACATTTACGATGGACAAATCACTCGAACATGCCTGGGATACAATGGTACAGCGATTTTTCAAGCAAAAGCAAATGCCATTTGAAGTACTGTAACGCAGCAGATCAAAACTGTACCTGCTTCCCAAATTTGTTTTCTTCATTTTATAAAAACTTTATCTTTTTTATACTTTTATTAGCACTCTACTTTAAAGAGTGCTAATTTTCTATTGACATTTCAATTTGCCAGTATTAATATGTAGTTATCGTGGGAATTTCCCGGAATTGAACATAGCTATTAAATGAAAATCATAAAAAAGGAGTGTTATACATGGCAGCAAAACATGGTAATCTTTCTATTCACAGTGAGAACATTTTTCCAATTATAAAAAAATGGATGTATTCCGATCACGATATTTTCTTTCGTGAGCTGATTTCCAACGGATGTGATGCGATCACAAAACTAAAAAAACTGGAAGTCATGGGCGAATATACTTTCCCGGATGACTATAAAGCCAATATTCAGGTAATTGTAAATCCAGAAGAAAAAACCTTAAAATTCATCGACAACGGTATTGGTATGACTGCTGATGAAGTCGAAGAATATATCACACAGATTGCATTCTCCGGCGCAACAGAGTTTTTAGAAAAGTACAAAGATAAGACAAATGAAGATCAGATTATCGGACATTTCGGTCTTGGGTTCTACTCTGCTTTTATGGTAGCAGACGAAGTGCACATCGACACACTTTCCTATAAGGAAGGGGCTGCACCAGTACACTGGACATGCGATGGTGGAACCGAATACGATCTGACAGATGGCAATAAAACAACAGTCGGCACAGAGATTACACTGTTCTTAAACGAAGACAGCCTTGCATTTGCAAATGAATACCGTGCCCGTGAAGTTATCGAAAAATACTGCTCTTTCATGCCGGTAGAGATTTTCTTATCCAACGCAAATGCAGAGCAGGAATATGAGACTATTTTAGAAGAAGAATTAAAAGAAGACGATGTCATCGTAGAACGGATCCACGAAGAAGCTAAAATGGAAGAAAAAGAAAATGAAAACGGCGAGAAAGAAATGGTAGAAGTTTCCCCTGCTGTTGACAAAGTAAAGATCAACAAACGTCCGGTTTCTTTAAGTGATACAACTCCGCTTTGGACCAAACATCCAAATGATTGTACAAAAGAAGACTACATCGAATTCTACCGTAAAGTATTCATGGATTACAAGGAACCTTTATTCTGGATCCACTTAAATATGGATTATCCATTTAACTTAAAAGGTATCCTCTACTTCCCGAAGATCAACACAGAGTACGAATCCATTGAGGGTACGATTAAATTATATAACAACCAGGTATTTATCGCAGACAACATCAAAGAAGTCATTCCAGAATTCTTAATGCTGTTAAAAGGTGTGATCGACTGTCCGGATCTTCCTCTGAATGTGTCAAGAAGCGCACTGCAAAATGACGGATTTGTACACAAGATTTCTGATTATATTTCAAAGAAAGTCGCAGATAAATTAAGCGGAATGTGCAAGACAGACAAAGAATCCTACATCAAGTACTGGGATGATATCAGTCCATTTATTAAATTCGGCTGCTTAAAAGACGAGAAATTCTGCGATAAGATGAGCGACTACATTCTTTTCAAAAACATTGACCATGACTACCTCACTTTAAAAGAATGTATTGAGAAAAACAGCCCTGCAAAAGAAGTGGCAGAGGAAACACCTTCCACAGAAACCGCAGAGGAAACTACTTCTGATCACTCTGACAACGATGCAGATGCAAAAGAACCTGAGAAAGTGACTATCTACTATGTAACTGATGAGCAACAGCAGAGCCAGTACATCAATATGTTCAAGGAAGAAGGTCTTGACGCGGTACTCCTGACTCACAATATTGACTCTCCATTCATTACACAGCTAGAACAGCGTAATGAAAATGTCCAGTTCCAGCGTATTGATGCAGATTTGACTGACCATTTCAAAGAAGAGGTTGCCAAAGAAGAGGAAGAAACCTTTAAGTCAAACACTGAAACACTCACAGCCATCTTCCGCAAGGCACTGAATAACGAAAAACTGGAAGTCAAAGTGGAAAAACTGAAAAATGAAAATGTCGCTTCTATGGTGACACTTTCTGAACAGTCCCGTCGTATGCAGGAAATGATGAAAATGTACAACATGTACGGTATGGATGCTGGCATGTTCGGCACAGATGTGACCCTCGTGTTAAACGCAAACCATCCACTGGTACAATATGTCTTAAATAATAAAGACGGAGAACATGTAAATCTGTTCTGCCAGCAGTTATTTGATCTTGCAATGCTGAGCAACAAGCCGTTAAATCCAGAAGAGATGACAGCATTCATCAGCAGAAGCAATGAAATTATGATGTTGCTTACAAAATAGAAAGCAAGTCCAAATACCATAAAAAATAGCGCCGCTCATAGAGTGAGGCGCTATTTTTTTATAGTACTTGTTGCCCGGACAGTTGCCAGAGCCTATTAAATTTAAAACTTAGTAATTTTAATCAAATGACAAATGACTATATATTAAATACGTATTTATCTAATCGCTCAAATGCTTCTTTCACTCTGCTAAAAGGTAATGCAAGATTCATGCGGATTGCATTTGCACCGTGAAATGCTCTTCCATCCTGCCATGCAACACCTACATCCCATCCCGCTTTCAAAAGATCATCTACGCTCTTCCCTGCTTTTTTGCACCATTCTGTACAATCTAAAAACAGCATATAGGTTCCTTGTGGTTTTGTCAATTTTATACCATCATAATTCTCTATAATATGATTATATGCATAATTAATATTTTCACTTAATGTCTGGCAAAGTTCATCTACCCATACTTCGCCCTCTTTACTATATGCACCCACAAGTGCATGCATAGAAATAACATTCATAGAATTGTAATGACATTTACTGCTACTTGCTCTTACAAGATCCCGAAGATATTTATTATAAATAATATGGTAACTTCCAACCAATCCTGCAAGACTAAATGTCTTACTTGGCGCATAAAATGAAATCGTGCGGTTCTTTGCATCCTCACTGACAGAAGCAAGCGGGATATGCTGATTGCCTTCTAAAATAATATCAGACCAAATTTCATCAGAAATAACAACACATTGATTATTCCTGTAAACTTCCATTGCTTTTTCCAGCTCTTCGCGTTCCCATACCCTTCCGCATGGATTGTGTGGGTTACAGAACACTGCAACATGAATACGATGTTTCTTCAGCTTGCGATCCATATCTTCATAATCCATTCTCCACACGCCATTTTCATCCTGAACTAATGGGCTATGTACAATTTTATACCCGCCGTTTAAAATACTATTTGTAAATCCAACATAGGTAGGGCTGTGAAGTAGCACGCTGTCTCCTGGCTGTAAAAATGCTCTCAGAGCAGACATTACCCCTCCCAAAACACCATTTTCATAACCAATGCACTCTGCAGTAAGTCCTTCCACATGATTTCTCTTTTCCTGCCAGTCAATAATTGCATTAGTATATGCATCTGATGTCATAAAATATCCAAAGGATGGGTGCTGTATTCTATTCATCATTGCATCAAGAATTGGCGGCGCTGTCGGAAAGTTCATATCCGCAATCCACATTGGAATAATATCAAATCCATCTTTTGGGCGTTCCGGTGCAAATCCTGGCATTTTCCCAAGTCCATCCACTGCGATGGCATCTTTTCCTTCTCGGTCTAAAATAGTAGTAAAATCGTATCTCATCATTATTCTCCTATCTTTTGATTAAATAATTTCGTAACAATAATTCTAATAAAAACTCAGTTCATGCATTACAACTATCAAAAATAATTACTTCTGCTTTCATTGTAATGTTTCAGGAATTTTCATCCAGATTTCCCAAAAGCTGTTTTATTCGCAAATAAATTATAGCTTTGTAAGTCAAAACCAACTTTTTTAATATTTTTTATTTCAATTATTTTTATTAATTCCTTCCATCAAATTTACCACATAATTGACAGTAGATTTCACCCCCATATCCAAAACAGACTCATCTACATCAAATCGTTCATTATGATGTTCTGCTCCGCTTCCATATTCTAGATTTTTAATTCCAAGAAGCGCCAACACCCCTGGATATTCCTGCAAGTATCTTCCAAAACTTTCCGAAGCATACCATCGTTGAAATACATCCGGTACCGCCTCTTTCCCATAAATCTGCTTAACTGCTTTTTTAGCTTGTTTCGCATACAAAACATCATTTATTACAGGAATCCCTACTTCCCCTGCCATTTTACTGCAATCAACCTCACAATTATGCATCGCTGCCGTATGCTCTGCTACTTTTATTACAATATCTTTTGCTTTCTTTCCCTCTTCGCTATCAAAGAAGCGCATGGAGCCTCTGATATAAGCTTTTTCTGGAAAAATATTAAAAGATTCTCCGCCTCTAATACTCGTCAAGCCAAATGTAACTGTTTTTTCCACATCCAACTGATTGACAAAAGCACCTGGAATATTGGTAACAATTGATGCAGCAGCAAATACTGGATTAATTGAAAGATCCGGTCTAGAACCATGCCCTCCCTTTCCTTTCACCAGCAATTCCAAAGGAGCAAATCCTGCCATACAAGGACCTTCACAAATTCCCATTTTGCCTGATTCCAACGCAGAATAAACATGAATTGCCCACACTGTATCGATCTTTTTCTGACGCAGTGATTCCATAATCTGACGATAACTTGAGCCAATCTCTTCGCCTGATTCAAAGCAAAAATAAACCACTCCAGAAAGTTCTTCTTTTAGTGAATACAATACTTCCATACTTCCAAGAAGCATCGCACAATGTGCGTCATGTCCACATGCATGGCAAGTATTTTCTTGTTCAGAAATGCATATGCGCGGGTGACAAAGATTCTCTGAATTTTCTTTCATCGGTAATGCATCCATATCTGCCCGAAGTACTATATGCGGCCCTTCCTTTTTAGTATCCAGCATAACTATCAATGCAGTATCTGTCACCTCTTCGTATGGCAAATCCAACCTTTTCACTAACTCTAAAATATATTTTTTTGTTTTAAACTCTTTTCCTCCGAGTTCAGCAAATGTATGAATCTTTCTTCTATGATTTATTACAGATTCTTTTACAGCATCTGCATGATCCATAACTTTTTTCAATTCCATTCTACTCCCTCTCCTATCCTATCATTGCCATCTGCTTACACTTTTAGAAAAAATCTTTATGTTTTTCCAATATCTCAATAATAATACCAATCATGTTCCGAAAGCACTAACATTACCTCAATGCTACACATAAATATAAAATGTATATCCTTTTTGATTATAAGGAATCAAATTTTATTTTTCAATATTTTCATGTAATTTAATTCTATATTTTGATATTTTCTATAATTGTATGCTTTTATAGTTTTTTTCTATCATCTTTTTCCATCTACCTTCTCATAAAACAGAATTCAATTCCTCATTTCATTCTATTTCCATACTTTAATTCTTTATTTTTCAACTTTCTATAGATTATAATTCTAAAGACAGGTATTTTGCATGGAACTCCAGTATAGAGAAAATCTGGAAATCATTTTCAGTCAGATGTGGTTTTCTACTAAACGATAACATACATTTTTACGAAGGAGATTTAGAGCTATGGATCATTTCACATTATTTTACAAACGACTGACACAACTACGAAACAAACAGGGAATCTCGGCAAGGGACATGAGCCTGTCACTCGGGCAGAGCGAAAGTTATATCAATAAAATCGAAAACGGAAAAGCGCTTCCTTCCATGAGTGCTTTCTTTTATATCTGTGATTTTCTGAAAATTCATCCGAGAGATTTTTTCGATGAATCTGATAAAAATCCTGCAACTTCTCAGGAACTTACAGAAAAATTTATGAACCTGACAACTACACAACAGGAACATCTTCTCTTTCTGATCAATGATCTTTTGACAAAAGATGAATAAATTCACAAATGTCCGATGTATCTTTTGCCATTTCATGTTATAATCGCTATATGCGATATGGATAAAGGAGATTATTTTCAATGGATGATTTAAGAATTTTACCGGTAACAAATGAAGAACTTATTTTAAATGTGGCAACAATGGCGGAAGAAATCTGGCATGAATATTTTCCAGCTCTGATCAGCGAAGAGCAGATTGATTATATGCTTGAGAAATTTCTTTCTTTTGATTCTATTTTTGCGCAGATCCAAAATGGATATGAATATTTTCTGCTGATTCACGATTATACATTCGCAGGTTTTGCCGGGGTACATGAAGAAAATGGAAGTCTTTTCCTCAGCAAGCTTTACATTCACAAAGATTTTCGTGGAAATGGCATCAGTTCTAAAGTTATGAAAAATTTGATAGAGCTTTGTAAAGTCCGTTCTCTTGATAAAATCTGGCTGACCTGTAACCGTGGCAATGAGTCTGCTCTCGCCATCTATAAACACTTTGGATTCATTCAGACACGAGAACAAGTCAGCGATATCGGCGGCGGGTTTGTAATGGATGATTATATCCTAGAATATTCTGTTAATTAAATAGCAGGATTCATTAACAGAAAAGCTGCCTGCAACTATGGAACGTTTCCCATGCTGCAGGCAGCTTTTTAATATTTTGAGAACAGCCCTACCATTTGTTAGAAACACTGTCCTCTCTTGTATTAACTATTATTTCATCGGTACCACGGCACCTTCATAAGTGTCTGTGATAAATTTTCCAATCTCTTCACTCTGAAGTACTTCCACAAGTGCTTTGATCTTCTCACTATCTTTGTTTTCCTTTTTCACTGCAATAATGTTCGCATAAGTCTGAGCAGCCTCAGAATCGGCCTCTTCTTTTGCAATCGCATCTGTCTGCACATTAAATCCTGCATCCAGCGCATAATTTCCATTTAATACGACAAAATCCAGCTCCTCTACCACTCTCGCGATCTGTGCGGCATCCAGCTCTACAATCTCAATGTTATGAGGATTTTCTTCCACATCTTTCTTAGTTGCATTCAATCCCGCATCTGCCTTCAATGTGATGATTCCATTTTCTTCCAGAAGCAGAAGCGCTCTCGCCTCGTTTGTCGCATCATTTGGAACAGCAATCTTTGCTCCGTCCTTTATATTCTCAAGGTCTTCGGATGCTCCTGGATAAATTCCCAGCGGCTCATAATGAATCTTTGCAGCACTTACCAGATCCGATCCCTTCTCTTCATTAAAATTATCCAAATACGGCTGGTGCTGGAAATAATTTGCATCAAACTCTCCCTCATCCACAACAACATTCTGCTGCGGATAATCATCAAATTCCTTGATTTCCAGTGTATATCCTTTCTCTTTTAAAAGATCCTTTGCCGCCTCTAAAATTTCAGCATGTGGTGTCGGGGAAGCCGCCACCGTGATTGTCTTATCATCTGCCTTGTTTTCTTTTCCTCCACATGCAGTCAATCCAACTGCAAGCACAGCAGCTGCTCCTGCTGCCAATATTCTCTTTGCATTTCTATTCTTCATATCCTTATCCTCTCACTCTCTTATCTGTCCGTTTGGAAATCTGCATTCCGACTTCCTGTAAAATCTGCACGATCAATACAAGTACAATGACTGTGATCAACATGATGTCTGTCTGATATCGATGGTATCCGTATCGAATCGCAATATCACCCAGTCCACCTCCGGCAACAACTCCTGCCATTGCAGAATACCCGAGGATCGTTGAAAGTGCGATTGTACATCCTACGATCAATGATGTCTTCGCCTCCGGGATCAATACTTTCACAATGATTTTAAGCGGGGAAGCTCCCATACTTAACGCAGCCTCCACAACACCGTGTTCTACTTCCAACAAAGAAGATTCGATCATACGCGCAATAAATGGTGCCGCTGCAATAACGAGCGGGACAATTGTAGCGGTAGATCCATAACTTTTTCCGACGATCAGTTTTGTCAGAGGGGTCACTGCGATCAACAAGATCAAAAATGGAATAGATCTTAAAATATTTACAAAAATATCCAAAATTCGATTCACCGCCGGCATTGGTTTTAAGCCATCCTTTCTTGTCACGATCAGAGCAATTCCCATCGGAAATCCAATCACATATGCAAGTGCCGTTGATACCAGTGTCATGTAGAGTGTATCAACCGAACCTTCCGCGAGCATTTTAATGAGTTCCTGTGTTTCCATGTGCGGTGACCTCCTCTACAATAATATTTCTCTCTTCCAGATAATGAATTGCCTGCTGCGCTTTCACATCCTCATCTGGCATCTGTAAGATCATCTGACCATATGCTTTCCCATCGATATTCTTCATATCCGCCCCCATAATATTGACGCGGACTCTGCAATTCAAGATCATATCCGCAATGGCAGGTTCAAACGAAGAATTTCCGTCAAATACAACACGGACATATCTCTTTCCGCCTACCTCAAGCTGATTTGCCTCTTCCTTATATACAAGTTGCTTTGCAATCTCTGTCTGTGGCTTGGAAAATACATCTGTCGCACTTCCTGTCTCCACAAGTTTTCCCGCATCAACGATCGCAACCTGGTTACAGATTTCTTCTACAACCGCCATCTCATGGGTAATGATCACAATTGTAATCTTAAATTTCTGGTTGATCTCCTTTAACAGTGCAAGGATCGCCTTTGTTGTCGTCGGATCAAGTGCACTTGTTGCCTCATCGCAGAGTAAGATCTTCGGATTTGTCGCAAGCGCGCGGGCAATCGCCACTCTCTGCTTCTGCCCTCCTGACAGCTGTGATGGATAAGACTTCGCCTTATCGCTTAATCCTACAATCTCTAACAGCTCTTCTGCACGCTTTCTTGCATCTGCTTTTTTCACTCCTGCAATTTCCAGCGGAAAACAAATATTATCCAGCACATTGCGCTGCATCAGAAGATTAAAATTCTGAAAAATCATCCCGATTTCCTGCCTCTGTCTCCGCAGTTCCTTCTGATTCATTTTTCCAAGATCGCGTCCTGCAATGCGTACTTCTCCCTCTGTCGGTACTTCCAGATAATTGATACACCGGACAAGCGTACTTTTTCCCGCACCACTCAGACCGATAATGCCAAAAATATCTCCTTCCTGGATTGCGAGATTAATCTGATTCAGCGCCTGAAACGGACCATTTTTTGTATAGAATGTCTTGCTGACATTTTTAAATTCTACAATCGGATTCATCCTGCTCCTCCTCATAAAAAATAAATAATGATGCTGCAAATGCCTGCATATCAGCATCTTCCTGTATGTTTTACAAACATACGTCTTATTTTATTGGCTGGAAAGATATTTGTCAAGCAATGTCTGAGTTTATCCCGGAGTTTCCCTTCTTTTCCCTATCTGCAAGTTTCTGTTCTATTTCTATTCTTCTGTATCAATATATTCATAAGCTGATGCATAATCTTCTGACACGATCACTTCACTTGGAACAAGTCTTACTCCTACTCCTTGTGCATAGATGAGAGTATCTTCCGGAAGCACAATATTGCAGCAATGAAGTCCTCCAACCTCACTCAGTCTATCTTCTACAAATACAACTTCCGTATAGGCATCATACTCTTTTCTCTCCTTCTCAGTAACCGTGTCTGGAACCAGCCACGCAAACGTCCCATATTCGCTCTCTTCTGTCCCTTCATAATACAGATTATAAACTCCCGCTTCAAAATCTTTTCCTGCTGTCAACTTCTCCCCCGCTTTCAGATGCACTTGTTCGGTCAGTGGATTTTTCATTCCGGTCATTTCATCCAGCTGTGCAGTTTCTGATGAAAAGCGAAGTCTTACTCCCGGGGACAATATTTTCACTGTCGCTCCCGCAAATAATCTCACATCCTCACACTCTGTAATAGAATCTGTTCCCGCTTCATATTCTTCCGAAAAAAACTCATAGATATAGATGTTATGTTCCATGTCCAATACCTGAATTCCGCCATACCCTTCCATCAATTCTATGGTATATTTTCCTTCCGGAATATGCACCCCGACAACATACTCCCCTTGTACCAGCTGATTTTCAAAAAATGCTCCCGTTTCTCTCAGAACCGCATCAGTCTGTGCATATGGATCAGACTCATCTGCCACCTGATAATTTCTTTCCACAAAAAATTCCTGGATTTCTCCTACAAGCGAGGAGACTATATTGATCAGAAAGAGAAAAAGAACGATACCTGCAAATATCTTTGTCCCTTTTTTTCCGGAAATTTTCTTTTCTGCCTGGACAATCGTAGAAGATTTCGCCTTCTGTAACTCTGTTTTCTTCCCAGTCTTTTCTTTTGGAATTTGAACCTTTCCTCTCGCGTTCGTTTCGTTTCCCCAATGCGGTGTCCCATTTCTGGTCTGATATCTACTGTCCGACTTTCTGTTATCCAGTCCACATTCCTGACAAATTCCATTAACCAGCTTCCCACCACAAAGCGTACATCTTTTTCTTCTCATCCGTTCCCTCCTCTCCATCCACTTCTATCCGTTTTCTCTATTTTTTATCATCCTTAAGTTTTTTCATAGTACTATTTTTGATTTTCTCTAACAGTATTTCTTTTTCGTCCGGCAGAGTTCCCAATAACTTTATAATATTTGTGGCATGTGTCGTATCAAATTCTGTTCTTTTTTTCACATCAAGATTTTCCAGAAGAATTCTCACCTCGGATATTTTTTCTTTGATACCAGCCTGCACAAACATCCCTTCCTGTTCCATCTTTGCAAGTTCTGTACTTGCAAATACTGTTAAATTCATAGTAATGATCTTACTTGCTAAAAACTGATTTAACATCTCTGCAGTCTTTTTTGCGTTCTCTTCTGAATTTCCTTCCCCTGCAATCCCATACATGACAATCGCATTGAATGGCAGTCTTGCTTCATTTAATTTTTTTCCTACAGCAATCGCTGTTTTTACGGTATGTCCCTTTCGGATGCTCTTCAAAACTTCATCGCTTCCCGATTCAAACCCTAT
Organism: Coprococcus sp. HPP0074; assembly: GCF_964238105.1. Classification (NCBI taxonomy): domain Bacteria; kingdom Bacillati; phylum Bacillota; class Clostridia; order Lachnospirales; family Lachnospiraceae; genus Coprococcus; species Coprococcus sp. HPP0074. Next base: position 104,672 of record NZ_CAXSKS010000010.1, read on the forward strand.
ATATAGAAGTCTAAGCCCTGCCGCATGGAGCTGTTTCAATTCTTCCACAGTATAATTGTTTATCGTGCGGACAGCTGCATACATAGCCACACATCCACAGTACGGATAATACTTTTGAATCAGTTTTAAAATACGCATCATTTTTTCATATCCAACAGAAAGAGGATCTGCTCCTGTCAAAAATACACGTTCAGTATAAGTTTCTCCATTCATCAATTCAAATTCGATTTCCTGAAGCATCACCTCTTCATATGCTTCCTCTTTGTACATGGAACAAAATGCACACTGATTAAATGAACAGCCTCGTGTTACGGGAACTAAAACAGTTGTGATTTCTGTTTGCGGGTAAAAAATATTTCTAGATTCACTCATACTACATCCTCCTCTTTTTATAATCCAAACGGAAACTTTTGTTAATAAAATTATACTTCCTTCTGAAAAAAAATGGAAGCGCGTCTTGACAGCAAAAAAATACCGGAAATCTTATCAACAAAGATTCCCGGTATGGATATAAAAAAATCGGAGTGACAAGATTTGAACTTGCGACCTCTACGTCCCGAACGTAGCGCTCTACCAAGCTGAGCCACACTCCGAAAATAAAAACTTCACTGTATTCAATGAAGTTCAAACTACGGAAAAGGGATTCGAACCCCTACTAACAGAGTCAGAGTCTGCTGTGCTACCATTACACCATTCCGCATTATTCTTTATTATTTTTTGTGTTTGTTTTGTGTCCCTCACTCAACAAAACCCATTATAGCAGAGTTACAGAAAAAGTCAACACCTTTTTTGAAATTTTTTTATTTTTTTTAATTTTTTTCATTTTGTATATTTTTCAACGGATTTTGGCACTTTCCCTTCCCACTAAAAACTCGAAGCTCCAGGTCGTTTGATAACCGGGATCTTGTGCTGCAAGATCCCGCCTCCGAATTGCTATTCATAAAGTTCTCCATCAAATACAACCGTCGCCGGTCCGGTCATATATACGACATTTTTTTCTCTGTCCCACTCAATCTTCAGATTGCCTCCAAGCAGCTGCACAGTCACACAGTCCTCTGTAAGACCATTTACCATACTTGCCACAGCCACCGCACATGCTCCCGTTCCACATGCCAGCGTCTCCCCGGATCCCCGTTCCCATACACGCATCTCTACAGTCTCGCGATCAAGCACGCGGGCAAACTCGGTATTCACTCGATTCGGAAAACATGGGTGATGCTCAAACTTTGGTCCAATTTTTTCGATCTCCATATTTTGGATGTCATCCAGATATACGACTGCATGCGGATTGCCCATTGAGATACAGGTCATCCGATACTCGTCTCCATCCACACTGATTGGAACATTTACCGCGTGATTCCCTTCTACTTTTACCGGAATCTGCTCTGGCACAAAAATCGGGGATCCCATATCTACTTTTACAAGTGCAACTTTCCCCTCTTCTACCGTCAGACTTAAATGTTTGATCCCTCCAAGTGTCTCTACAGATATTTCTGTCTGATCTGTCAGACCATAATCATAGACGTATTTTCCAACACAGCGAATCCCATTTCCACACATTTCACCTCTGGAGCCATCTGCATTATACATCTTCATCTCAAAATCCGCACATTCAGACGGACAGATTAAAATCAATCCATCCGATCCCACTCCAAAATGTCTGTTACTGACTCTTCGTGCCATTTCCGAAGGAGATTCTACTTTTTCCTTCAGACAGTTTACATAGACATAATCGTTTCCTAATCCTTGCATTTTTGTAAATTTCATCTGCGGTTCCTCTCTTTTCTCTTTTATTTTTCTGATGGACGCTCATCCATCATCTCTAATATCATCTGCGCTGTCTCTGTCAGGCTGTTCCCACTCTCCATACTGTATTTTTGTAAATATCGGTGTGCCTCTGCTTCTGATATTTCTTTCTTTTCCATCAGCTGCGCCTTTGCTCTGGAAATAATCTGATTCTGTCTCTCATTTCGTTCACTCTTTCTGCCGCGCCTTTTTCTTCTCTGCCACTCAAACATTTCTTCCATGGCCCGCACTTGCTCTAACAATTCCTGCACTTTCAGAGGCAAAGAAAGCGTCCTGATATGTGCCGTTTCCTCCACCGGATGCCTTCCTGTTGTAAGCACCAGCATCTCAAATGACTGCGGCAAATCCGCTCGTAATTCTCCATACACCATATCTTTGAGCTGGCAGGAACAAATGACGATCCCCTCCTCCAGAACATCCGCATAGTTTAATATCTGCACGCCGGAAGTGCAGACTCCGATGACATCAAATCCATTTCGGACAAGCAGATTCCGAATCTGTATTCCGGTCTCCCTTTTCGGAATTGCCACTATGATCCTGCTCACGCTCACCCCTCCCTGCATCTTTTCGTTTGACAGAATAGCTTCCTATATCCGATACAAATATTGTTCCAACTCCCACGCAGTCACCTGTGCACAGTATTCCCGGTATTCTCTCTTCTTCGTCTGAATATATTTTTGCGATAATTCTTTCCCGATCACACTTTGCATCAGTTCATCCTGCTCAAAGGCTTCCACCGCTTCCAAAAGGCTCTTCGGAAGTCTGCATGTTTCTTCCAGTTTCTGACTCTGTTCCCTGTATTCCTGTTCGTCAATGCAGGATGGCGGAAGGATTTTCCTCTCAATTCCATCCATTCCTGCCGCCAGACAGACTGCGAGTGCCAAATATGGATTTGCGGATGCATCCGGACTCCTTAACTCTATCCATTTTTTTTCTTCTTTCTCAAATGGAATGCGAATCAGAGCACTTTTCTTCTTGACTGACCAGTTTGCATAAATCGGCGCATCAAATCCCGGTATCAGCCTTTTATACGAATTGACGATCGGATTGGTAAACAGAGACACTGCGCCGATGTGTTTCATTAATCCTCCGATAAAATAATAGGCTTCTCTGCTTAATCTATAAGGATCCTTCTCATCGAAAAATAGATTCTTTCCCTCCTTCTGAAGTGTCAAATTCAAGTGCATCCCCGAGCCGGTGCTCTCACTTTTCGGCTTCGGCATAAATGTTGCATGCAGTCCATGCTTTTTCGCAATAGTCCGCACAACCATCTTAAATGTCAGAATATCATCTGCCGCAGACAGTGCCTCACTGTGCCGAAAAACGATCTCATGCTGTGCCGGAGCCACTTCATGGTGGGAAGACTCAATCACAAATCCCATCTCCTCCAATGTCAGTACGATATCTCTCCTTGTATTTTCTCCAAAATCCATCGGATCGATGTCAAAATATCCTGCACACTCATGTGTTACTGTCGTCGGATTTCCCTCTTCATCCATGTGGAAGAGGAAAAACTCACACTCACTTCCAACTTCCATCGTGTATCCCTTCTCTTGCGCCCGCTTGATCGTCCGCTTTAAAATCTGGCGGGAATCGCTCTCAAATGGTGTCCCATCACACTTATAGACATCACAGAGCAACCTGGCAACTTTCCCCTGCTGTGGCCGCCATGGAAAGATTTCAAACGTAGATGGATCAGGGTGTAAATACATATCCTCTTCCTCCAACCAGATAAATCCTTCCATACAGGATCCATCAAATGTACATGCGTGCTCCAAAGCTTTTGGAAGCTGACTTGCTGTGATTGCTATATTTTTCAATGTTCCTAACATATCTGTGAACTGAAGGCGGATAAACTCTACATCCTCCTCTTCCACAATTTGTATAATATCGTCCTTCGTATATGTTCTCATAACTTCCTCCCCGACAAAACCGAGTTTTCTGCTGCTACTTTTATGCGATCCAGAAAGAGGGCGTTCCTGCACGGAAAACGCCCTCGTCTGTTTTTTATCATAACAATCCCTATTTTATTTGTCAACGAAATCACTGCTATTTTGTGACTGCTTTTGACAATTCATCAATTCGTCTAAGCTCTTCTTCACTGAACTCTGTTTTTTCAACGATTTTTACATTCTCCCGAATCTGTTCCGGCTTGGATGCGCCGATCAGGACACTTGTCACATCTCCATCGCGAAGCACCCAGGACAGAGCCATCTGTGCCAGTGTCTGTCCACGCTCTTTTGCGACTTCATTCAACGCCTCCAGCTGCTCTAACCGTTCTTTTGTGACTGCACTCTCCTTTAAGAATCTTCCGCTTTTCCGAATGCGGCTGTCTTCCGGAATTCCGTGCAAGTACCTGTCGGAGAGCAGTCCCTGTGCCAACGGACTGAATGCGATCAGCCCGCAGCCACTCTTGTTCGCAAATGTTTTCAAACCATCATTTTCAATCCACCGATCTAGGATCGAATAGCGAATCTGGTTGATCACGAAAGGACATTTTAATTCCTTTAAGATCTCCATCGCCTGCATCGTATGTTCCAGATCATAGTTCGAAATTCCCGCATACAATGCCTTTCCCTGCTTCACTGCCGCATCAAGCGCCATCATACTCTCCTCCACAGGCGTCTCTGGGTCTACACAGTGATGATAGAAAATATCTACATACTCCAGCCCCATGCGCTGCAGACTCTGATCTAGACTTGCCAGCAGATATTTTCTGCTTCCGCCACTGCCATAAGGGCCCTCCCACATATCATATCCCGCCTTCGTGCTGATGATCATTTCATCACGGTAACTTCCAAGATCTTCTTTTAGGATCTTTCCAAAATTCGTCTCTGCGCTTCCCGGAAGCGGACCATAATTATTTGCCAGATCAAAATGTGTGATTCCAAGATCAAAAGCAGTAAAACACATCTGACGCATCGTCTCAAAATCGTCCATTGTGCCAAAGTTGTGCCAAAGTCCAAGTGACACCGCCGGAAGCTTCAGCCCGCTCTTTCCACATCTGTGATACTTCATCCTATTATATCTCTCTTCATCTGCATGGTATTTCATCGCTGCGTAACCCCTTTCTTGCTGCACTTTTTTTCTATTTTACTTCTTTCCAAGCTCTTTTGCAACTTTTACGCACGCTTTCATCGCTTCGATGACGCTGCTTCTGAATCCTTTCTCCTCGAGTACGCGCACCGCCTCGATGGTTGTCCCTCCCGGAGAGCATACCATATCTTTTAATTCTCCTGGATGTTTTCCTGTCTCCAACACCATTTTCGCGCTCCCATAAACTGCCTGCGCTGCAAATTTATATGCCTGCGCTCTCGGCATTCCATCTGCGACAGCCGCATCTGCCATCGCCTCGATGAATAAAAAGACATATGCCGGAGAACTTCCGCTTACAGACACAACAACATCCATCAGTTTCTCACTTAATACTTCTGCTTTTCCAAATCCACTAAATATTTTACAAATATAGGAAAGTTCTTCCTCTGTCACCAGTTCATTTTTGCAGACACCTGTAATGCCTTCTCCCACAAGCGCCGGTGTGTTTGGCATTGTGCGAACAATCTTCACCGGTTTTCCGAATAATTCCTGCAAATGTTCCAGCGTCTGTCCCGGCGCGATCGTGACGATAATCTGCCCCTCTGATACCACTTCCCGGATTTCTTCGATCACAGCTGCATAAAACTGTGGTTTCACAGACAGAACGACTACCTCTGCTTTCTTTACCACTTCTTGATTATCTGTTGTCACAGCAATTCCAAGTTCCTCTTTCATCCGCTCCAATCCCGGCTGATAAAGATCAGATGCGATCACATCCTCCGGTAACAGAATCTCGTTCTTCAAAATTCCACCCATCATCGCTTTTGCCATATTTCCGGCGCCGATAAACCCTAATTTCTTCTCCATGTTTTCTTTCTCCTTTCACAAAAGCTTTCAAAAGCATCTTTCCTAATTAAATGACTGTTCTGTACGTTCAATAATTTCATCCTGAAGTGCTTTGCTCAAATTGCGGAAGTGATCACTGTAACCTGCTACGCGCACGATCAGATCCTTATACTCTTCCGGATTGTTCTGAGCATCGATTAGTGTCTGTCTGTCGATGACATTGAACTGGATATGATGTCCATCCATATTAAAATAACCCCGCACAAGATTTGCCATCTGCGTCAATCCTTCTTCCCCTGCAACAACACTCGGTGTGAATTTTTGATTCAAAAGCGTTCCCCCTGTCCGTACATGATCCATTTTAGATGCAGATTTTACTACCGCTGTCGGACCACAGATATCGGCACCTTTCTCCGGCGAGATTCCCTCTGATACAGGCTTATGTGCAAGTCTTCCGTTCGGGCTTGCTAACATCACTTCACCAAAGTACACATGACAGGTAGTCGGAAGCATATTGATCCTATAAGTACCGCCTTTCATGTTCGGTCTGCCTGTGACTGTATGATAGTAGAAGTCAAAGACTGCCTGCATCACATCGTCTGCATAGTCATCGTCATTTCCATATTTCGGTGTCTTGTTGCGTACAAGATTTGCAATCTTCTCGTATCCTTCAAAGTTGTGTTCCATGGCTTCCATTAACTCTTCCATCGTAAATTTCTTCTCATCGAACACATTGTATTTGATCGCTGTCAGAGAGTCTGTAATCGTACCGATTCCTACCCCCTGCAAATAGTTGATATTATAACGAGCTCCTCCGGCATTATAATCTTTTCCGTTGGAAATGCAGTCGTTTGTGATGACAGATAGAAATGGCGCCGGCATATATTCTGCATAGATCTTCTCAATAATATTGCTTCCTTCCATTTTGATGTCTGCAAAATATTCTACCTGCTTCTTATAAGCCTCAAACAATTCTTCATAAGAATGGAAGTCTGTTTCCCCCCCAGTCTGAAGCCCGAGCTGCTTTTTGCTGACCGGATCAAAACCATTGTGCAGCGTGATCTCGAGAATCTTCGGAAGGTTGAAATATCCTGTCAGAATATATGCTTCATTTCCGAATGCACCGGTCTCCACACATCCACTCGTTCCGCCTCTTCTTGCATCCTCAATAGATTTTCCTGCATTTAGCAATTCCTGTATGATCGCTTCCGTATTATAAAATGCCGGCTGTCCCCATCCTTTTCTAGAAATTTCGCAGGCACGTTTTAGGAACTTCATCGGTGTCTTCTTGCTGATCTGTACATTCGAACTTGGCTGCAAAAGCTTCATTTCATCCATACAATCTAAGATTAGATAGCTGACCTCATTGACTCCATTCTGTCCATCCGGTGTAATCCCTCCGGTATTAATATTTGCAAAATCTGTGTAAGTACTGCTCTCCTTTAATGTGATTCCCACTTTTGGAGGAGCCGGCTGATTGTTAAATTTCACCCAGAGGCATTCTAAAAGTTCCAGCGCTTTCTCATCATCTAAAATGCCTGCCTCTGTATCTTTTTCATAGAATGGATTCAAATGCTGATCCAGTCTTCCCGGACTATACGCATCCCATGGATTTAACTCCGTTGTCACACCAAGATGCACGAACCAGTACATCTGGATCGCCTGCCAGTATGTCTGTGGCGCATGTGCCGGAACCACATCACAATTTACCGCGATCTGTAGCAGCTCCTGCTTTCTCACTTCATCTTCCTCTTTCTCTGCAAGTTCTCTTGCAAGCGCTGCATAACGTTCTCCAAGGATAATGATTGCATCACAGGCGATCTCCATCGCATTTAACTGTGCACGCTTGTCAAGTGCTTCCTTGTCATTGAGGAAATCCAGACGGTTTCTGCTCTCGATAATATCCTGCTTGTAATCGAGAAATCCTTTTTTGTAGATTTTCTCAGAACCAACTGTATGTCCCGGTCCTCTCTGCTCCATAAACTCTGTGAAAATCCCTGCCTCATAGCACTCTTTCCACTGTCTGCTCATATTGTGAAGGATCTTATGACGGATAGAACGATTCTCCCAGTATGGAATGATCTTTTCCTTCTGAAGTTTTAAGTCTTCCTCTGTTACCTTGAAACTGATCAGATCCCGGTCATTCATCACATGCATGTCTTCCAGTGTATGACAGCAAAGTTCTGGGAATGTCGGTGCCGACTGCGGGCTGTCCCCTTTCTCTCCAACAATCAGTTCTCCTTCATTAATACAAAGTGTCTTATTTGCCATAAAATGCTTAAATGCCAGTGCCCTCATCTCCGGTACACTGACAGATCCTTCGTACTTTATGTACGCATCTGTCTCCAGATCGGCACGCTCCATATAAATGTGCGGAACTGCATTGACACTCTGTTCTCTCAGTTTCTGAATTCTTTCGTTCATACCTCTTCTCATAATTAACCTCCGATTTTTGTATTTGCAAATCCATTTTGGATAAATCGTCTCTGGAATGCTTCCATCTGTTCTTTCGGCGGAATCGTAAATGCTTCCCCCTTATATCTGATATCCAGCTTATCATATTTTCCCCCGGCAATATTATGATACGGGAGCAGATTGATCTGGCTGACAGAAATGGATTGTTTCAGAAAAGTAATCATTGCTTCCATCTCTTCTTCCGTGTCATTGACTCCACCGATGACCGGAATACGAATATAAATCCTTGCCCCACGTTCACTGATGAAACGAAGATTTGACAAAATTAATTCATTGTCTTTCCCCATATATTTTTCATGCTTTTCCGGATCCATTGTCTTGATATCATATAGAAATGTATCCACATAAGGTAGCACGCGCTCATAATTCTCCTGCGGTGCATACCCACATGTGTCAATTGCCACATTGTATCCCTTTCTCTTAAGCTTCTTTAATAACTGCTCGATATAGTCCATATTCTGCGCCATGACCTCACCGCCAGATAATGTTACGCCTCCTCCTGACTCCTCATAGAACATACAGTCTTTCTCAATTTCTTTCATCAATTCCGAAATCGTGTATTCCTTCCCCACAATCTCTCGCGCATTATTCACACAATGATCCAGACATTCTCTGCAAAGTTCACATTTTGTCCGGTCCGTGCACGCAATTCCATCCCGAACCGTCACTGCATGGTGACTACAGATCTGTTCACATGCATGACACCCGCCGCACCGGTCCGCATGGAACATCAGCTGAGGCGTAAATTTCTGACTTTCTGGATTGTGACACCACCAACACTTTAAATGGCAGCCTTTAAAAAAGACCGTCGTTCGAATTCCATCTCCATCATGTATGGAATATTTCTGAATATTCATAATCTCAGGATATTTCATAATCCCCTCCACCTTTTCTTCCGTCAGGATTCTTCTTTTTATGGCTAAAATTCATCCTTATATTTTCACAAAAATGAAATTTTTATCATTTTTTCATATTATATCACAGTATTTTTATTTTGTCATAAAATTACTTTACATTTTTTAATTACTTCTTTCATAAAAAACTTTTTGACTTTTTATAAAATTCATATCTCGTGAATTGATTTTTTCCTGCAAATCCTTTATCATAGAAACAGAAATAAAAAGAAATGGAGCATCCAGTGTGAATAAAAGTGCTGTCATCGGATTTCGTATCAAAGAACTGCGAACAGAAAAAAAATATACATTAAAATATCTCAGTGAACAGACCGGTCTTTCCATCGGCTTTTTGTCACAGTTTGAGCGTGGACTGACCAGTATTGCGATTGATTCTTTGGAAAAGATTGCCCAGGTATTGGAAGTTGAACTCTCGTCCTTTTTTGATCTCTCCTCACCACAGGAGACAAAATATGTAGTGCGAAGCTATGAAAAGGAGACTACCCTCGTCAACTCGGAAATCATTGAATATGCATTGACTGACCATCTGACCAGTTTCGATCTGCTTCCGCGCCTTGTAGAGATCATGCCTCCTCTTCCTGAAGAAAAAGAGACTCTGGAACTCTACAATCACACCGGCGAAGAATTCATTTATATTTTAGAAGGAATCCTCACGATGAATATTGATGGTATCACTTATCAGCTTTATCCCGGTGATTCCGTCCACATCCCATCATGCATTCCTCATAACTGGTCCAACAAGACAAATCATATTACAAAAATCCTGACTGTCCACAGTCCAAATCCTCTCAAAAAAGAAGGCTGATCACCTGTCATCTGGGATCTGCCTTCCTTTCACATCTAAATGATATGCTTCCTCATACAGCAGCTGTGAAAGCGGCACCAACCGGAACCCTTCTCTCTCCAGACTTTCAATGAGCTTTGGCAATGCCTCTTTCGTATATTTTGCCTCACTGTTTAGCCGGATGATTGAGCCCCCTTGCAGTTCTTTATCTTCCATCACTGTCCGTAAGATTGTCTTCGCTCCATAATCTTTCCAGTCCATAGAGTCTATATTTCCCATCACAGTAAGATAGCCCCCTTCTTTTGCTGTCAAAATCACCGTATCATTAAATGCACCATAAGGTGGTCGGAAGAACTTCATCTCTTTCCCTGTCAATTCTTTTACTGCCTGATGTGTCTCTTTTAATTCTTTCTCTATCTCCTCTTTTTCAAGCTGTACCATGTTCCGATGTGTCGCCGAATGGTTCCCGATATCGTGCCCTCCTTGAACGATCCTCCGAACATCTTCCGGATACTGTTTCACCCAGTCCCCAGTGACAAAAAAAGCAGCACGAACATTATGATCCTCAAGAATCTCCAGTATGTCCTTTATACTACTGTGATCCCATGCACACTCAAATGTCAGCACTGCCTTCTTCTCTTCTGTTTCCACCGACTGAATCGGTAATTCTTTTCCGTAAACATTGTTGCTTACAGTAACTATCTCTGGGAGATGCCACACAGCACCTACGACCAGAAGAAACACAGACACAACAAACAAACAGCATTTCCAGATTTTTTTCATACCGTTCTCCAGCTTTCTTTTACTTTACTATATGCCTGCTTCTTACTGCTTATATCCTAATTGACAAGATCGTAAACTATTCCCAGGTAATATTTCCTATTTCATAGATTGATACCACTTCATTCTGATAGCTTACTGCAAGTTTTAAATGATAGGTACGAGAAAAATTATTTCCGTCTTTGACTCCTTTTAATACAACATCACAAGTAACATTTCCAATCTGTTTCCCCTGATATTCTGTCGCATATGCACTTTCTATCTTCGCTTCTGCGCTCTGTACCTGCACTTCACTGTCTTTATAAAATGTTTTCCTGTCCTTTTTTACCTTTTCTCTCTGTTTGTTGTCTACGATACTCTGATAAAAGCTATTATCGATTGTTTTCCGATTCTGCTTACTCACAGAACTGTCTACCAACATGACAGATTTTGCCCAGTTTTCCACTCCTCTCTTGATTTTTTCATTTTCCTCGTCTGACACTTTTTGATCTGATTTTGGAAGTTTGTCATAAAAGAATTCATAAGTCTTTCCTTTTTCTTTTTTCACTTCTTCCTTTTCTTCTTTTTTACATCCTGCTGCCATCATTGCAATCAGGCAAAAGAAAATAGTCATCATACCTATTTTTCTCATTGTTTTTCGCATGATTTTCTTCTCCAAATTTCCTTTCATTTCAAAAAAGATTGCCAAAAACACAGATCTATTCTCTGCATTTTTGGCAATACTAATTAATTTTTACTTACGATACAGAATCTAACTACTATTTTCTCTTCTTAAGTAATGCTGCAATTGCTGCAAGCGCCCCTGCTCCTAAGATTGAAAATGTACCTGCGGCTTGAAGATCATCACCTGTTTTTGGTGTTTTAGCTTTATTCTCTGTCTTTTTATCCGTATTCTGTGTTTTCCCGTCATCTTTGTTTGCATTATCTTGATTTGGCTTTTCTGGATTCTCCGGATCTGGCTTTTCTGGATTCTCCGGATTTGGCTTTTCTGGATTCTCTGGATCTGGCTTTTCTGGATTCTCTGGATCTGGCTTTTCCGGATTCTCTGGATCTGGTTTATCTGGAGTTTCTGTGTTTTTTTCAACAATCATGGTGTGTCCTGCTGTCGCTCCAAATGGTACCTGAATATTCGTAACTTGCTCCACTCCTTCTGCAAGTTTATATCCTTCTGGTAAGTTGAAGTCTGTTCCAAGCATGAATGTCCATGCCTCTCCATCTGCTCCTGTTGCTGTTGTTTTCGCTTCTGCTTCTCCTACTTTTTCTCCATCAACAGTTTCAAATGTTACATTTAATTTTGTTTCTACCACTTCTCCTGCAACCGGTCCTACTACTACTGTATGTCCTGCTGTTGCTCCAAATGGTACCTGAATATTTGTTACTTGATCTACTCCTACTGCAAGCTGATATCCTGCTGGTAACTGATAGTCTGTTCCAAGCATGAATGTCCAGTCACCTGTTCCTGTCGCCGTTGTACTTGCTACAGTTTCTCCTACTTTTTCTCCGTAAACAGTTTCAAATGTCACTGTCAGCACAGTCGGTCTTACTGCTTCCTGAACTGGTTCTACTACTACTGTATGTCCTGCTGTCGCTCCAAATGGCACTGCTATATTTGTTACCTGCTCTACTCCTGTTGCAAGCTGGTATCCTTCTGGTAACTGATAGTCTGTTCCAAGCATGAATGTCCAGTCGCCTGTTCCTGTCGCTGTTGTTTTTGCTACAGTTTCTCCTACTTTTTCACCATGTACAGTTTCAAATGTAATATTTAATTTTGTTTCTGTCACTGCACCTGCAACTGGCTCTACTACTACTGTATGTCCTGCTGTCGCTCCAAATGGTACTGCTACATTTGTTACCTGCTCTACTCCTGCTGCAAGCTGCCAGCCTTCTGGTAAGTTGAAGTCTGTTCCAAGCATGAATGTCCATGCCTCTCCATCTGCTCCTGTTGCTGTTGTTTTCGCTTCTGCTTCTCCTACTTTTTCTCCGTAAACAGTTTCAAATGTTACATTTAATTTTGTTTCTACCACTTCGCCTGCTACTGGTTCTACTACTACTGTATGTCCTGCTGTTGCTCCAAATGGTACTGCTACATTTGTTACCTGCTCTACTCCTGTTGCAAGCTGATATCCTTCTGGTAACTGATAGTCTGTTCCAAGCATGAATGTCCAGTCACCTGTTCCTGTCGCCGTTGTACTTACTACAGTTTCTCCTACTTTTTCTCCGTAAACAGTTTCAAATGTCACTGTCAGCACAGTCGGTCTTGCTGCTTCCTGAACTGGTTCTACTACTACTGTATGTCCTGCTGTCGCTCCAAATGGTACTGCTACATTTGTTACCTGCTCTACTCCTGTTGCAAG
>NZ_CAXSKS010000011.1:0-108890 GCF_964238105.1 Coprococcus sp. HPP0074
TTGGCTGTATCCTTCCCACTACTAGGGCGGATTAGGAACTTTCATCCATTAGCGACGTGCGCCGCAAGGCGCACACATAAAAGAGGACCTTTCGTTCATTTTGAACGAAAAGTCCTCTTTTTCCGTAGAGAGTGTTATTTCACAGCCCCTTCTATATCCTTTTATTTTACAGAAGTACTTATTTTTAACTTTTTTCCTTCAGATTTTTATATTGCAAAAATCATATCACCATCTGCAGTATATCCTCTATATGTTCTGCATAATAATCAGCCCCATTCAGTTCCCCTTTCTCACCATATCCATACAGGCATCCTATAAAAGGGCTTTTGCAGGACCTGGCACATTCCAGATCCTGTCTCCTGTCTCCGACTACCAGATAAGGGCCACTATATTCCCGGATGATTTCCTGCACAATTTCTGTCTTTGGACGGAATCTGTATGATTCACAGTCATAAAAACGATCAAACCATCGTTCCATCCCAAATTCCTTCCAGTGTGCCTCACGATATGAAGCTTTACAGTTACTTAAGATCACAAGGTGATATCCCCGGTTCTTCAAAGCTGTTAGCATCTCCTCTGCTCCCGGATACCACACTGCCTTATGTTTCCTGATCTGTCTTACCATCAGATCTCCTACCATCCTGCTTGCCTGCTCTTTATAGCTCTGATCCAGTTCCGGCAAAAATGTATTCCACATCTCCTTACTGTTAAGTCCCAGCCAGCCGGCAATTTCCACCGAGCCTATCTCCCGTTCTTCGGTAACCTTCTGTTCTGTCAGCCACTGATAGGTTTCACGAAATGCCGGTTCATAGATTCCAAGGGTATGATGGATCGTTCCATCATAATCGAATATGATCGTTTTTGTCATCATTTATTTTCCTGTCTTTTAGAGCTGCTTCATCAGATTGACCATCTCAATCGCAGATAATGCACAATCATAGCCTTTATTTCCCGCTTTGCTTCCTGCACGCGCAATAGCCTGCTCGATATTTTCAGTCGTGATCACTCCGAATAAAACCGGGATTCCTGTTGCAAGTTCAACCTGTGCGATTCCCTTGGCAGATTCATTACACACCAGATCATAATGTGAAGTATCTCCACGGATGACAGCTCCAACGCAGATAATTGCATCATATTTTCCTGACTGTGCCATCTTCTGTGCTGTAATCGGAATCTCAAATGCTCCCGGTACCCATGCTGCAGTAATGTTCTCTTCTTCTACTCCATGTCTTACCAGTCCGTCGACTGCCCCTCCCAATAATTTATTCACAATAATTTCATTGAATCTCGCTGCCACGATACCAACCTTCATTCCCTCCGGTGCTACTACTTTTCCTTCTACTAAATTGATCTGTCTCATTTTTTCTTCCTCCTGATATTTGCTGTTTTTTATAAATTTATTTCTTTAAAAATATGACCCATCTTTTCCTGCTTCGTCTTCATATACTTCCGGTCATACTTTTGTGCCGGAATCTCCAGAGGTACTCTCTCATTGATCTTCAGTCCGAATTCGCCAAGTCCATAGACTTTATCCGGATTATTTGTCAGTAATCTTAATGATTTCACACCAAGGTCTGACAGTATCTGTGCCCCGACCCAGTACTCTCTGAGATCCGGTGCAAACCCTAACTTCACATTAGCCTCCACAGTATCGTATCCCTGCTCCTGAAGCGCATATGCTTTGATCTTATTGATCAGTCCGATTCCTCGGCCTTCTTGTCTCATATACAGAATGATTCCTCGGCCTTCTGCTTCTACCTGGCGCATCGCTGTCTGCAGCTGCAGGCCACAGTCACATCTGAGCGATCCGAATGCATCCCCTGTCAGACACTCCGAATGTACCCGGCAAAGCACATCCTCACCATCTCCCAGATCACCTTTTACCAGTGCCAGATGATGCTCTCCTGTAATATCATTGATATAACCATACATTTTAAAATCACCGTACTGCGTTGGGAGGTTTGCAACGGCTTCCTCCTTTACATGCTTTTCATGTATTCTTATATAATCCTGCAGATCACGGATCGTAATAAATGTAAGGTTATGCTCTTTTGCCATTTCCCATAGCTGTGATGTACGCATCATAGTTCCATCTTCTTTCATAACTTCACAGCACACGCCGCATTCTTTCAGTCCGGCAAGTCTCATAAGATCTGTTGTTGCCTCTGTATGGCCATTTCGTACCAAAACCCCGCCTTTTCTGGAAATAAGCGGAAACACATGTCCCGGTCTTCTGAAATCCTCCGGTTTTGACTGATCATCCACACACTTCATGATAGTATAGGAGCGCTCTTCCGCAGAGATACCTGTGGTTGTATCTGCGTGATCTACTGCCACGGTAAATGCTGTACTGTGATTGTCCGTATTCTCCGCAACCATCGGCGGAAAGTTCAATCTCGCCGCAATTTCTGCACTCATCGGTGTACAGATAAGACCCTTTGCATAGGTCGCCATGAAATTAATATTTTCTCTGGTCGCAAACTCTGCCGCACATATCAGATCTCCCTCATTTTCTCTGTCCGGATCATCTGTGACCAGAACTATTTTTCCTTCCTTAAGATCCCTAAGTGCTTCTTCAATTGTGTTGTACTGATAATTTTGTGACATAGTGTATATCCTCCTGTTCTAAAACCCGAATTCTTCAAGAAACTCCATCATAATTCCGGATTCTTTTTTCTCTTCTTCGTTTTTTCTGATGCCAAGCAGTTTTTCTACGTATTTTCCGATCACATCATTTTCCAGATTAACCAGATCCCCCGGCACCTTTTCCAAAAGAGTGGTTTCTTCTCCTGTATGTGGAATGACCGACACCTGAAAACCAGCTTCATCAACCCTTGCAACTGTCAGGCTGATCCCATCAATACAGACGGATCCTTTTTCCACAATCAGATGCAAAATCTGTGGCGATGTCTCAATTGATACCCAGATGGCATTTTCTTCCCGGAGCATGGAACGTATCACGCCAGTCCCATCAATATGGCCGCTTACTATGTGTCCCCCGAACCTGCCGTCTGCAGCCATTGCACGTTCCAGGTTTACCTGGCTTCCGGCCTTGCAGCTGCCAAGACTGCTTCTTCTGATCGTCTCTGCCATCACATCGGCAGTAAATCCGTCCGGCTGAATCGACGTAACTGTCAGACACACACCATTCACAGCGATACTGTCACCGATCCTTGTCCCTTCCAGGACTTTCCGGGCTTTCACTGCCAGGATCCCTGATTCCCCTGTCAGCTGTATATAACGGACTTTTCCTTTCTCTTCTACGATTCCTGTAAACATGATTCCTCCTGTTTTTTATCACACACCTGACATTTTATCCGGATATCCTCACCGATCTGGCAGATATCTGTATATTTCAGTTCCACTGCTTCAGACGGCAGTTCAACTCCAATACCCTCTACCGGTGTCTTCCCAGCCACACCGCCAAACAGCTTTGGTGCCACAAAAGCCTGTACTTCCTTTACAATTCCAGCTCGCAGTGCACTGTCATTTAACGTACCTCCTCCCTCCAGGAGGATGCTGTCAATGCCTCTGTTTCCAAGATCTGCCATCAGCTTCTTAAGGTCTATCTGATTCTTTTCGTCGGGACAGTAAATGGTTTCAACTCCCATGGTATGTAATATTTTTATTTTCTCTTTTGCATTTTTCTGTTCTGCATAAGCCACGATCGTCCGGTACTTTTCCGCACTTTTTACAATCTGACTGCCCGGCGGGATCCTGAGCTTACTGTCACACACAATCCTGACAGGACTTTTCCAGCCTTCTACCCGGACGTTTAACATCGGATCATCTGCAAGCACAGTTCCAATACCAGCCATGATTCCCATGTACTGATGCCGCATATGCTGTACTTCTTTTCGTGCAGATTCTCCGGTGATCCATTTTGATGCTCCTGTTTTCGTTGCGATCTTCCCATCCAGTGTCATGGCATACTTCATTACCACATAAGGAGTCTTCGTAGTAATATAATGGAAAAACACCGGGTTCAGCTGATCACATTCTTCTCTCATAAAATCTTCAACTACTGTTACACCGGCTTCCCTTAACATCTGTACACCTTTTCCTGCCACTTTCGGATTCGGATCTCTGGAACCGATCACCACTTTTCTGATCTTCTGTTCAATGATCGCTTCCGTACATGGAGGTGTTTTACCATGATGACAGCAAGGCTCCAACGTGACATAAATCACCGCACCTTCTGCTGATTCTGTAAGAGAAGCAATTGCATTACGTTCCGCGTGAAGTTCTCCATACTTTTTATGATAGCCTTCCCCGATGATCTTTCCGTCTTTTACGATCACTGCCCCTACCATAGGATTGGGATTCGTCCAGCCTTCTCCTTTTTTGGCCAGTTGAATAGCCCGAAGCATATATTCCTGATCCGTCATTTCTATTCCTTCTTTCTTATTCCTGTTCTTTGCCTGGGCTACGCCGAGGCTTTTAAACATGTGCAATCGGATTCACAGACAAGTGAATGGTATAGTTATTTCGAAAACGATGTACCAGATACAAAAAAAGCCTGCAGAAATATCTGCAGGGTGGAATTGATCTGTTACATATGATTGATAAATGAATGTCTGATTTTCCTATATAAAAAGCTCTGAAATGGATCACCATCTCAGAGCTCTGATACTACATTCATTCATACAAAAAATCAACTGTACTATCATCTTCTTCCATCCAGACTGTACTGTCGGCCCCGGAATCTCACCGGATCATGCCTCTCGGCTCGCGGGCTTTACCGCCGGTAGGGAATCTCACCCTGCCCTGAAGATATCTTTTTGTTTATTTTAATACTTTATCTGTTATTTGTAAAGCAGAATTTTTATTTTACTTAGTTTACTGATGGAGATAGAATATCCATATACACAATAAATATCCTCATTTTATCCATATATTATATCGTTTTATGAATTGTTTTTTCACTAAAATCACACTATTTTTTCACTATTTTTCATTACTTCATCGTTTTCGCCAGTGAATTGAGCAATGCCCACATCTCTGGATTAGCCAATACTTTTGCCAGAAGTTCCGGATCAACTTCATCAGCAACAGAACCGTCACAAGCAACCAAACGATAACGGTTTCTGTATAGAGTTGGTTGAAGCTTCTGGTTAAAGATTTGCAAAAGTTCCCATAGTGCATTATCTTTTAATTTTGCACGCTGGTGATAGAAGGCGGCTTTTGATGGTGTTTCATCAGTGCGTCCGAAAAAATGATAAAGTTCTATCTCTCTGATATTGTATATCCACTATAGTTTTAGATGTATCATCTTTACCATCTTGAATTGATCAGAAACTGTCATACTGACCTTTGTGGATAGCTTTAAGCCATTTTTAGGGATGTAACGATAGTATGGTTCCTCCGCAATCACCTTCACATTACCCCCGATCTTTGCTGCCAGTTCTTCCGCTGAATCCACATAAAAGAACATTTGTGCATCGGCATGGCCGACCTGTTTCATATATTTTTTCTTCATCATGGTCATTCCTCTTTTGTTCACCGTATCAAAAACAACTTCCATATTTCCAAATTGCCCAATCATACGCAGAAGGGCAATGACCTTATGTTCCTCAAAATAATGAAATAACCCGCCTGCAGTAACGAGAATAGGAGCATCAAGTACATCATTGCGAACTTTTTTGATCCAATCCTTTGCAAAGGCATCCCCGGAAATATATAATTCCCTCTCTGGTTCGGGAAGAAGTCCCCGCCGGTATTCGATTACATGAGGCAGATCCATGGCATACCAGTGTGTCTTTCCGTTATCACATCGGTGATAGGTTGTCTCCAGACCACAGCCCAACTGGACAATCACACCGTCCGGTCTGCGTTCCAGAAAAGTCCGAATAATCCGATCCATATTAGCAGACCGGGAAGCAGAGGCCAAAAGGGTATACTGGCTCTGCATATTCTGTTTAATCAAGTCTGAAGGTAGCTTCTTTTTCAATTCCAATGCTTTTTTATCATATAAAATTTGCGGGTAATGCTCACTGGCATAGATTCTGCCCAGCATAGGGACAAACAGGGTATCCTCCACAACGCCTAATGTTTGCATAACCAGCCCTCCTTTTTCTTTATGCAAGTTTCCAATTCTGGCTTTCTGTCTGCAGTTTTACCATATGGGCATATACACCATTCTTTTCTTCCAGATCCTTTGGTGATCCTTCTTCTGCCACGGTGCCATCAGAAAGGACAACAATTTTATCTGCTCCTGCTACGGTACGCATCCTGTGGGCGATGACCAGAACCGTTTTATCTGCGATCAGACGGGAAAGGGCTGTCTGTACCAGAGTTTCATTCTCCACATCCAGGGAAGCAGTAGCTTCATCTAAAAGAATGATCGGCGCATTTTTCAGAAATGCACGGGCAATAGAGATACGCTGGCGCTCTCCGCCGGAAAGTTCACAGCCATTTTCCCCGATATTGGTATGCCATCCATCCGGCAGTTTTTCCGCAAATTCATCCACATTGGCAAGTTTCGCAGCAGCAATGACTTGTTCATCTGTGGCGTCTTTGTTTCCGATTCGGATATTTTCCAGAATCGTATTGTCAAACAGTGTAACATCCTGGAATACGATGGAATACAGAGAAAGCAGTGTTTCCGGGTCAATTCGGGATACATCCATGCCTCCCACGGTAATCTTTCCTCTGTTAATATCCCAGAACCTTGCTGCCAGCCGGGATACAGTTGTTTTTCCGCCGCCAGATGGGCCGACCAAAGCCGTAACCTCTCCCTGTTTTGCCGTAAAGGAAACATCTTTCAATACGGTTTCTCCGGTATTGTAGGCAAACCCAACATGGTCAAAGACAATATCATACCCCTGATTGGAAAGCCTGTCGCTGCCCTGCTGGATCGGATGATCGAGAATTTCATTCATACGGGCAATATTGGTTCGTGTACTGATGACTGCCGCAAGATTCTGGAGTGCGCCCTGCAGAGGGTCATATAAACGGGATACTACCAGAAGGAACATAAAGAATGTAAGCACGGAGAGGCTTCCTTGCATGAGCAAAACAGCTCCCACCAGCGCAACCGTTGCAATACCAAGCTTCAGCACCAGCGATGCGGAAACCACAAAAACAGCAAGGCCGAATTCATTGAGGATGGAACGATGCTCCACGGCACGGATCTTCTTTTCCAGACCTTTTAAATATGCCTGTTCCGCATTGTTCGCTTTCAGGTCACGAACCGTTTCAATGCACTCCTGTATCCCGTCTGCGCAGGCCATCTTTACATCCATGGCTTTCTGATTCAGATTTTCCTGAATCTTTGCGGAAAATCCCACAATCGCAAAGGCAACCGGCAGAACCCATAAGGCAGCCAGTGCCATTCTCCAGTCCGTAAAGAGCAGACCAATGGAAATCAGAACTGTAGAAATGATCGAACCCGCAAGCTCAGGGATAAAATGCGAAAAACTCTGCTCCAGGAAGGTGCAATCCGCCATAATGGTACTGGTAAGATCGGCTAAATCCTTTTTCCCGAAAAAGGAAAGGGGGATTTTGCGCAGATGCTCTGCCAGGGTAATGCGGCGGATACCGCTTTCTTTGTAAGTGGCAAAATAGGTCGCATTGTATTGAAAGAAAGTGGTCAGCAGAATCAAGCCGATACACACCACGCAGCCTGCCACATAAAATGGAATTTTCCCACCGGGAACACCCCCGTTCATCAGATCGCTGACCAGGTAATATAAAAGTCCCACCGGAAACATAAAAGACAGATTCTGAAGGACACAGGCCAGGCAGCCTTTGATCAGGTCTTTTGCTCCCTGTTCAGACAGGGCATATTTTTTCTGCAGTTTTTTGATCATATCACTGCACCTCCTTTGTTACCTTCCATTGCACGGAAGTCTGGTAATTTTTCCACATACGGCTGAATATACCGTCTTTTGCAAGCAATTCGCGACTGTTTCCGCACTCGGCAACCCGTCCGTCGCAAATGACAAAAATCTGATCCACATTTGTTACGGTAGAAAGCCTGTGGGCAATCATAATCACGGTCTTACCCTCGGAAAGTCTTGAGAAAGCAGCCTGTACGCGGCTTTCGTTATCCGGGTCAGCAAAGGCAGTGGCTTCATCTAGAATGATAATCGGAGCATTTTTCAGCATCACACGGGCAATGGCAATTCGTTGCTGCTCGCCGCCGGAAAGATAGACACCCTTTGTACCGATGACCGTATCCACACCCTGTGGGAGTTTTTCCAGAATATCATCGCATTGCGCGTGATGAAGGGCAGTCAGAACTTCCTCACGGGTAGCTTCCGGTTTTCCCATACGCACATTTTCCAGAATGGATGCCTTGATCAGACGGCTGTTCTGAAATACGAAAGACACCGTGTTCATGAGTTCCTCTTTCGGGATGTCTTTCACATTAACACCACCGATTTTTACCATTCCGCTCTGGGGATCAAAGAATCGGGAAATCAGGTTGGCAAGGGTTGTTTTTCCACCGCCGGATGGACCTACAAAAGCTACCGTCTGTCCTGCAGGAATGGTCAGTGAAATATCTTTTAATACTTCTTTTTCTCCATCATAGCTGAAATGAACCGATTTCAGCTCCACGGAAGCGTTTTGAGGATGCTTTGAATGTTTCGTTTCCTCCAGAGGCTTCAAATGCAAAACGCTGTCAATTCTCTGTAAAGCGTCGTCTACAATCATGGCGTTTTCACTTTGGAACATAATGCGTGTCAGTGTGACAGAAATAACCGGTGTAATGATGATATAGAAAATAAGATCCAGTAAGAAACCGGAAGTCACACCGTCTTGCGTAAGCAACAGTCCTCCGGCGATCAGTGTGGCAAAAACGCCGTTGATCGCAGCTGTATAGAACATCATCGGTGTCCGAAGCTGCCTGGTATAAGCAATCACCCATACTTTATACCGGTCAATGGAGTCTTTAAACTTCTTAAAGGAAAAGATCGTCTGGCCAAAGGTTTTTACCACCGGAATCCCACGGACATACTCTACCGCTTCATTGGACATATCATCCAGCGCATTCTGGTATTCTTTCATCTTTTCCTGCATCTGCTTTCCGGTCATTGCCATCATGATCAGAAACCCCAGCACAACCGGAACAAGACTCAATAGTCCCAGTCTCCAGTCAAACACGAACAACAGCACCAAAAGACCGCAGGGGGTTGCAATGGCATTGGCTCTGTCGGGAAGCTGATGGGCGAGATAGGTTTCGGTGGCTGCGCTGGATTCGTTGACAATCTTGCGCAGTTTTCCGCTGCCAAAACTCTCGGCAAACCCAAGAGGCAACTTAACAATATGCTCCATGGTCTGGATACGCAGGTTTGTGGCAATACGAAATGCTCCCAAATGGGAACACATCAGCCCTGCTATGTAGACAAGCACCGCTATAACCGCAAACAATACTGCCATCCAGCCATTACCGGTCAGGTTCTGTGCCTGGCCAAAATTCGGTGCCACCTCCAATACTTCCTTGATCATTTTCCAGATGTAATAGAAGGGTACCAGAGCGATCAGGGCACTGATTGCAGAAAGCACCCAGGAAGCATAGGTCAGGTACTTATGGCTACCTGCAATTTCCAGCAGGCGTGATAAATTGGATTGCTTTTTCAAAAAAATTCCTCCTTTTCTTTGTGTTTATGATAAAGAGAACACGTCTATGTTCTTACAATATCCGAATTTAGATTAGTTTTAGCTAACTACCAAGCAAAAATTATAAGGCATTACTGCCCCATAATTTTCATCCATCCCGCTGTATAAAAGGCGCGCATTTCTCTGACGTAGTTTTCGGCATCTTTGAGCGGCATTTCGTGGATGATCAATTCAAAAAAGGTATGAAACATTCCGGTGATCAGAATATGCTCCAGCGAAGGATCGATATGCGGAGAGGGCCTTCCAAGCTTCCTTAAAACCTCCTGATAGGCATGAGTCCCTTCCACTTCAATCTCCACCATTTCATCAATTAGCCCGGCAAATTTTGTTCCTTCCGAACAGCAGAGGATCAGTTTACATTCCTCTAAATGTTCGTACGCATAATGGAGCATATCGTACATACAAAGCCCCGAAATGTCACTCATGACTTCCGGCTGCTGGGCAGCTGGTAGTTCGGCAAACTCCTGCTGTGCCTTTATAAAACGTTTGAGAATATATTCGTAATGCTCACCAACGATGGCTTCAAAAAGTTCTTCTTTACTTTTATAATATCCGTAAAAGGCTCCGGTAGTCATTCCCACGGATTTCACAATATTCCGCAGGGAAGCGTCTTTATATCCTTTTTCTAAAAATTCTGCTTTCGCTGCCCGGTGGATATTTTCTAAAGTCGTTCCATTTCCGTTTATTTTGCACACCTCCTATATAACAGTGATATATAACACTGTTATAATTTTAATCTCTAAAAATTATTTTGTCAAGAGCAACAAGAAATAGTTGCATAAAAATAGCAATCCAAACAGCATTCTGCACTTTATTACTGATAAAATTTTCAAATACTGGTTTTGACAAAAGTTTCATTTTTTCTAATAAATGATAAGCAGGGTGGAGTTTGTTCTCACACCCTGCTTTGTGATTATCATGAACTACTCGAAGATCTTCTTCACTTTTTCTTTCAGCCTGTCCATATGCCTGTAAACCGCCTTTTCGGTAATCTTCAGATACCTGGCTATTTCATGAGTGCTATACCCCTGGATCTTCATCAGAACGATCTGAAGGGTAAGCCTGTCCACGGTGATCAGCACATGATACAATTCCTGATTCTCAATACGATCCAGAAAGTCCTGTACTGTTTTCAGTTCTGCCTGATCTGTGGATGCTGCTACGGTATCCAGATATGTACCTGTTCTATTTGATTTTTCTTGAGTAATTCATAAACAAGATAATCATCAACCCCCAGCAGATCTGCGACTTCCTTAACGGAATAGGACCAGGATTTTAATTCTTTCCCTGATTCTTCTCCGGTAACTTTATGATATTTAATCTGATTGGCGTACCATTTTTCAAAGCTGGCAATATTGATTCGTATCTTTCCGGCAATCTCTTTTGATTCAAAAACATTTTTATGCACCAGCCAGTATCGATCTGTCTTTTTTAATCCCAGCAGCTTTCCCATTTCCGGCACTGTCATCCAGGTCCTCTTTTGTGTTGGATACCGTTTGTAAGGACTTTCTTCTGATTTTTAATTCAACAAACTTGAAGTTATCAAACAGCGTTCATTGTTTCGCTTTGTGGCATTTTTACACACTGCTGAATCACACCTGTAACATATGTAATGGAATCGGTACAGTCGTTCTTGAGCCATTCTGAGATAATCGCCATCAAGCCCCGAATATAAAAGGCCATGATATAAGGTCGATCCTGTGGTAGTACTCCGTAGCGGTCGAGAATTGGCGTAAACACATAACGGAACATCTTATCATAGCTTTTATCCATCCCCAACACCGCCGCATTTTCTGTTGCTGTGCGGAACAGTCGCTTGTTGTTTTTAATGTAGCAGAGGTAAGGTGTTAAATAATCCGGCGTAATTAGATATAATTCATCTCTCGGGCAATTCCGCAGCTTTGCAGAAAAGGCATCTGAATCTTTCTCCATGCAAGCAAGAAATTGCTCGTTCATACGACTGACACTCTCCGAGAGCAAGTCTGACATCGTTTCATAGTGAAGATAGAAGGTGGAACGATTGACCTCTGCTACTTCACAGATTTCTTTGACTGTAATATACTCAAAATCTTTTTTTGCCAGAAGTGTCAGAAAGGCTTCGTCCATTCTGGCTGCAGTAGCAAAATATCTGCTTTCTGATCTATTCAATCATTCCCACCTTCTTTCGTGTTTTTGTTTACTTCTCACTGATTTCTTTTGCCAGTTCCATGATTTCAAAAGCGTATTTCTGCTTGCCCTGAGCCAGCAATTTTTTGTAGATGGGGTAATTAACGCCCATACCCAGCAGCCCGATAATGCCGACAATCACGCCGAGAACAAACATAGCAGTACTACCGTTGCCGATAACCTTCATGGAAAGGCACATCCCGACACCGGCTACCAACGCTGTGATAATACCGAAGGTGTAGGTAAAAACGTTTGCGGGAAGCTTGGCTTTTGCATCCAGCTTGCGAAGAGCGACCACCTTGGAGGTGTCCTTGGGTGCATATTCGTTTGCGAGTTGTTCTGCATAGATTTTATCTGTATTCATGGCTTGTTGCCTCCTTCATTTGATGGTTCTATGATACCAGCAAAGAACGAGTAACGGAACAACACTGAAGGCAGTTTGTGTTGAGTTCAAGAATTGTGTAAGTTTCGATTTTCTTAATTCTACAAACTGAAAGTTATAGTGCAATCTTTTTCCATTTTCTAATCTTGGTTCTAAAGGTTCCGAACGGAGCAACTGTATTAACATGTATGAATTTGTATACTTCCCAGACAGCTGTTTTAGTTGCTTCGTCAGCCCATTTTCTCATATGTGGTTTAAATAATTCTTCATCACTCAGAGAATCAATCATTGCATAAATAGAGTTGATATTCTCATTCAATCTGTCTTTCAATTCTTGCAGTGACAGCTGAGCATATGTATCTGTGAACCATTGATATAATTCGCCAAGCTGATTCCACTTAAAATTATCCGAAGGAGTTTTGACAGGAATACCCTTTCTTTCGTCTGATTCCCATTTAATAACAAGAGTTGTCCAGCCAACCTGATAAGCAAGATTTTCTGCCGGAGTTCGATCGACCTCATCAATTCTCTTATCTTTTAAATGCTCCGGAATATCATTAAATTCTGAAATATACTTTGCAAAGCTTTTATTTATCTCGTTTTTAAGCTCGTCTTTATTCTCATATGTTCTCAATAGTCTATCTCCTCAGCTTCCGATTTTCCAGTTTCAAAAAAAGGATTTTTCAAATTAGTCTTTGCAAATAACCTTTGAACCTTCACCATCAATTACAATTCCCTGATGGTTGTTAATAGGGCATAGATTCAAATCCGAAAACTCAGTCATTATTTTCTCGGTAACTTTCTTAAATGGTGCTGTAAGATAATGCGGAAGAACATAGAAATCAATCAAATCAAGCCCTGCATCATCTTCTTGTGAGTAGTCCTCCGGCTTTTCATCCATTTGCTCGATATATTGGATGCTTGGAGCGCATATAATTGCGCCTGCCGACTCGCCGATCATCAATTTTCCATTTAACAATTCCTTTTTCAGCAACCCATCAGTTCTTGTTTTACGGAGTTGGTCCATAAGAAAGAAAGAATTTCCGCCGGTAAAATATATCACATCTGCATCTTCAAAAACAGACTGTATCGTTGAATAAGCCTCCGTTGAAATATCAATTTCAGTTACGATTGCTCCCAACTTTTTGAATAATTTTCGAGCCGAGCCGACATAACCGGTGTAGCCTTCACGCAACGAAGCTGTTGGAATAAATGCGACTTTCTTATTTTCAATTTCTTCTTTTATCAGACTTCCTACACTTGAAAAGTGCGAACATAAAAATAGTTTCATCAATATTCTCCTTTATAAATACCGATTTATTTGTTATCATCATCTTTTTTATTTTTATTCAACCATGTAGCACCAAAACACAAAGAGGTTGAACCTAGACATAGATATATAACACCCATCCCAACATCACTAGTAAAATTTAATATAGCACTAACGTAGAAAAGCAAAGACGTTATAAAATATAATAATGCTGTTATTTTGTTTCTTTTCATCATGTGCACTCCTTCAAATTCCGATTTTCACATCAAATCATTTTCTTCATTCTATCACAGAATCATGTTATTCCGCCATCAATTTTTCGAACCAGGTATCCATGACAATAATAAACTGGCCTGCACCCTGCCATTCTTGCAGCATTTCATCCAGAGTTTTGTGTTTCTCATATTTCTGCACATACACCCAGGTGGCTATACCACTGGCCTCAGAAATAATTCCTGTTATGATCTTACGCATGATGTCCTCAAATTCTGCGATTTCCTCTTTTGGAACGATGTCATAGAGATTAGGAATCTGAAAATCTTCTTTCCCACAGTTCTCATGTACATTAATCAGCTCTGCTTTCACCCTTTTTCTGGATTCCTCGGGTAATTTCAAATATTGCCAGATCATTGAGACCACTTCGGAAGGTGTGTCTTTTTTGATCGGTGGTAACTGAATAAAATCATTGTTTTCGCTCATTTTCATATCCTCCTCACGATAAAATAAAATCAATAATACTTTCTCTTGTCATATCCAGTACAGTGTCTACAAACACTCCTGCAAACAGGATCAGATACAGAATTACACTCAGCGAAAACAGGAATGCAACCTGTACCCAATCATGGTAACAGTATGCAGTCGCTATAATCAACAAAGTGAATATAAATCCAAGGATTCCTCTGACAACCGCATAAGTCTGTACTGTCATCTTCACTGCCAGGCCGATCACAAAAAGTATCAGCCATACCGGCAGTAATAATATCTTCCCAGCAAGTTTTAAAATAAACATGTGCACCTCCTATCTTACCAGTCCTGGCATATCATGGTTCACTTCTGCCTGATAATACCCATTCATCGTAGACGGTGCATTAAACAGGGCTGCTAATAAATATTTCTTGATGTTCTTCACCTTTGTGGTGTTACCACGCATACAGTGTAAGACATACTCGATATGTGAATAGGTCAGCATCAGAAATTTTTTCTTCACCAGAGATGCCGGATACCAGTTGCTGGCAATCAAGATCTTGTCATTTTTACACATCACAGTTTCTACGATCAGGTTCACGACTTCATCTACCTGTCGCATATCGTCATGATGGGTTATTTCCAGTGATTCATAATCAATGGTCTCCTTGACAAGGTTTTCATAAGCCTGATAATCCTCAGAGTGATTATCGCTATCAAATCTTTTCTCATCCACAGATATGATATGATTAGATTTATTATCATTCATTTCAGTATCACTAAGATTAGTATTATTAGGGTTTGAAATGTAAACTTCTTGAAGTTTGTTTTCGGGACTTCTAGAAGTTTGATTTTGGGACTTCATGAAGTTTGAATTGTAAACTTCTGTAGATTCCTCATTTTCCACAGAAGTTTGTTTTTTAAACTTCTTTAATTCCTCTCCAAATTTTTTCTCATCTGTTTTCTCAGGCATAAAGGTTTTCACGTAGATAACGTTCACCTTTCCAAATCCCTGTCTGCGTTTCTCAATCAGACCAATTCCTGTTTCGTCATCCAGTTCTCTCATGGATTTAATGGCTTTATTTCTGCCACAGTTCAGTAATTCCATGATATCTTCGATGGAAAAGTAGATATATGCTCTGTTTTTGTCGTCAAACCACTGATTCTTGATGGAAAGAGACATTCGATCCAACATCAGTCCATATAAAATTTTAGCATCGCTCGATAAATCTTTAAAATAACTGTCTGTAAATAATACTTTTGGTATGCGGTAGAAGCTGAACTGATCAGCTTCGATACCGTAAAAATAATTAAATGTCATTTTTTTCTCCATAATTTCCTCCTTTCATTTTCTGCTAAGAAGTCCTCTTTTTAAACTTCTTTGACTTTGTTTTCTTAGCTTTTTCTATCTTTAACAGGTCTGTTCCTGCATCCATTTTTCTAATAATGATTCAATCACCTGCTCCATATCTTTGGCTGTATAATCATCCGGAAAGTACTTTGTCAGTTTCTTTTCTGAGAAAGTAAGAGACCGAGATACTTTCTTTGCCATCACACAGTTATTGAAAATTGATAACATCTGGATCTGATTGATTGGTCCATCATTCAGCTGATTTCTGAGTGCTGCAATCTGCTTGGGTTTAATAAATCCGGTGTCGCTGATATATTCGTAGATCCATCCCTGTACTTCCTTATCGATGTAGGAGATATCGACAGCAACCGTGAATTGAAGCTTTTTGTTATCTACCAGATCAAGAAGTTCTGGAATCAATTCTGTCAGGCGAATGTAACGCTGAATCTGTTTAGAACTTTCTCCGACTTGCTCCGCTAATACATCCCTAGATACTGTTCCTATTAAATTCTGGTCATTTTGGCCAGAATTACTTTTTGGCCTTCCTGCTTGTCTTTTCATTGCCTCTAGTTTCATCTTATAAGCAAAAGCTTTCTCACTCGGCAACAGTTCTTCTCGCTGAATGTTAGCGTCCACCATAGCTACAATGGCATCATCATCTGATAATTCTCTTACGATAGCCGGAATAGTCGTCAGTCCTGCAAGCTGTGCTGCATGCATTCTTCTGTGACCGGACACCATTTCATATTCTTCATTTTCATCCATGCGAAGCAGTACCGGTGTCAGCACTCCATTGATCTTTACACTTTCTACCAGATCCTGCATCTTTTCATCATCCAGCACCTTGAACGGATGATTCTTAAACGGATGGATCTTACTGATCTCTATCTCCATTGCAGATTCTTCATTTACTACTCCGAGCAGTTCGTCAATACTTGCCAGCTTAATCTTTTCACCACTTCTATTTTTCATTCTTCAAAACCCCCTGTGTTAAGTTCATATATGCTTCGGCAACCTTTCCTTTCGGACAGTGCATGTAGATACTTTTTCCCTCTGCACTGGTCTCAGCAGCTTTTACGGACATCGGGATCACATTTTCAAATACTTCAATCTGGCTTCCGTAGGTTGTATGTACTCTCGATGCAATGTCCCTTGCGTAATTGGTTCTGAAATCTACCATAGTCAGGAGAATGCCCTCAATCGCCAGTTTCCGGTTCAGTCTTTTCTTTACTGTAAGAATGGTCTTGATCAACTGTTGAAGTCCTTTAACAGGCAGATATGCGGCCTGCACAGGTATCAGAACAGAATCAGAAGAGACCAGTGCATTGATCGTCATCATACCAAGGCTCGGCATACAGTCGATCAGGATATAATCGTATCGTGATCTTATCGCATCGATATATTCCTTCATGATCATTTCTCTGCTCATAACATTTCCCATCGTTACTTCCAATGCAGAAAGCTCAATATTTGCCGGAAGTAGATCTACATTTTCCTGGTGATGTAAGATACCATCTTCCAGATTGATTTCTTCTTCGTTGATGACATCCATCATGATCGTTGCCAGTGTGATTCGAAGATCATCCGGTTCCTCATATCCGAGACTTGCAGTTAAACTTCCCTGTGGATCCGCATCGATTAGCAACACTTTCTTGCCTTCTCTTGCCAGTCCAATACCTACATTTACAGTTGTGGTGGTCTTGCCGACTCCACCTTTCTGGTTTACTACGGATATAACTTTACACATGATTTCTTCCTCCTTTAACTTTCCCATGATTCTTTTTTCCATAATTTTAGCAGTGCCAGTATTTCCCGTTTCATCATTGCCGGTGTATAAGAATTTGGAAAATACTTGTGTAGTTGCTCATTGGTAAATGCTACTCTGGTGATCTCACCTTTTTTAACTTCACTCATGATTTCTTCCATCTTTTCTAACGATAACTGTTTTTCTTTACTCAGCTGCTTTATCCGCTGAGCCTGTGAGAGTGACGGAATCGCCTGTGCATAATCCATTGCTTTAAGCAGTTCTCTTTGTTCATTTTCTTTCAATGCAGCAATCTCTACTGCCGGACAAAAAGAAATAATCTCATCATCCAGTTTCTGCAACATTTCCGGTATAAGCTTTGTCAGTGATATATAACGCTGCACTTGTTTTGGGCTATCACCACAATCCTCACTGATAATATCTATCGAACGTTTTCTTGTTTTTTTGTGGTCAACTTGGCTCTTTTTTCGACCACTTTTTCTTTTCAATACGTCATTCTTTAATTTGTAAGCAAAAGCCTTTTCACTGTAGCTGATCCGTTCTCTATGAAGATTCGAATCCACCATGCTTAAGATGGAATCATCTTCACTTAATACCCGGATGATCACCGGTACTTTACGGTATCCAAGTTTCTCTGCAGCATGTTTTCTTCTGTGACCGGATATGATTTCATAGTAGCCATCCGGTACCGGTCTGACGATCAGCGGATTTAAGATTCCATATTTCTCAATGCTTTCCTGCAGAAGAAACATTTCCTTATCATCTTTCACCTGAAACGGATGCTCCTTAAAAGGGCGGAGACGTTCAATCTCAATTTCTATGATTCTTTCTTCTTTTTCTCCTGATTGTCTGTTTGCATCAGTCATCTTGACTCCTTTCCTCCAGGATTCAGGAAATAAAAAATGCCTGCCTGGAACTTTTGTTGTAAGAAAAGTTCCAAACAGACATTGCCGTTTGACTATTAGCTGTAGCTAATAGAATTGAATACTGTTTCAGCTAATTTATGTTTGCAGGTTTCGGAGAGATTGTTTCTTTTCCTGCCTTTTCTCTGATTTACATCCCCAAATAAGGGGTGACAACAGAGCGGAACCCAAATGTTAGCTGGACTCTTGAAAAACCATGTTTGCAAACCGGTGATTTTGATTAGCTGTCAGCTAACAAAAATCGGATTGCGTTAGCTGGAAATTGATCATTTTGAATGGAATTTTGTGTCACGAACGTGATTTGAAAATAACAAAAGCGTTCGTTGTCAGCTAATCCAGCTAACATTTTCGAACGCTTTGAAGCCCGTCGCCAAGAGGATTTGAACCTCCGACCCCTCGCTTAGGAGAGCGAGTAGGTGGTGTCAATTCCGGACAAGAACTATTATTATAAGCCCTTTAAAGTCAAGGGTTTTTTCTACTTCCGAGTCAAATCAAGTCAATTCCTGTACCCCACATATATGCCTTAGATAAGACCTGTTTATTAGCAGATTATTTGCATCAGCTAACACTTGGGGGGATACCTTCGTGTCACCACCATTATGAAAAATATGGCTACCATCATTCAAGCATTCGAGAATGATAAACAATATGAAATTGAATTGATTTCTATACATATAATACCGTACTTTAGACTGGTTGTCTACGGTGTTTTGACTACTATAAAATAGGATTTTCAATAAAATAAATATGTAAATTTGAATGACGTTCCAAAGAATGTAAGTCCTCTTGAATATATTTCCAAGAAGCTGGATAACTATCAGGAACTCCATTCACAACATCTCTTTTTAAATACTCTAAGAAAAGTTTCTCCTTTCCCTCAAACATTCTGTAAAAAGAATAAGCGTATTTTTTCTTGTCTTCTTCACTTAAATTTTGTTTTCCATATAATGCATGGTCCAAATTTGAAGACATAAAAAAACAACGATATGGAATCCCATTAATCTCATCTTGTTCCAACAAGAACTTCATCACTTCTTTTTTATGATTATTTCTAATTAAAACACTCTCTTTATTGTTACATGAAATAGTCGATGTCGTATACTCAAATTTTCTTGAATCACCATCAAGCACTGCAGATTCAGGAACATATGCTCCATCCACATCAAAAATCTGTACAATTTGCCATACATCAGATTTTTTTAATTTATCCTGTTTCATATATGGTTTTATAATATCAGATATTATAGTTTTGACATTGTCTACCGTCACTTCGTTATTGCTAGTCACATCACCATTTGTAAATTCAAACTTTATATTTCTATGTTTGTATATTTTTCGAAAAATATTTTCCAATGCACTCTTATCTGTATTCCCTTCTACGATAAAAAAAACTGTTTTTTTAGTTGGTTTACTATCTTTCGCCATGAATATTCACCTCCAAAAGTATTACTGTAAATTCTCAGAACTGTAATTCTCAAGCAATTCTTCAAACTCTGGAGACAAAGCAATTTCTACGTCATTTCCTTGTTTTCTAGCTTTTCTAAATGCATACTCAATAGATTGCAAATCCGTATCATCATAAAGAACTTCTTTTTGACCACCTAGAACAACTGCACGAATATAGAAATCACGCTTATTATTGTTCTTCTCTATTCCTTGTAGTCGAATATATCGATTTTGGGAATTAGTTGTTGTACAAATTATGTTATTACTATCAAGTTTTTCTAATATACGAAGATTATGAGAAGTGAAAATTAATTGCCCTTTGGCATCATCCTTTAAAACTCCTAATAGTTCTCCTAGAAGATATTCAAATATCCCTGAATCAAGTTCATCCACAACCAAACATATTTGTTCTGAATTATAGTATGCAATAAGATAATTTAATAATGATATAATCCTCTTAATTCCTTCTGATTCATATTTCGTAAGAAATTTTTTCCCATTTCTAATGGAATACACATCAATTTGAACAAACTTAATTCCTTTTTCATCTACTTCCTCGTTCTTTTTTATAATCTCCAACTGTAAATTTGGAATAATGGACTTTAACGCAATATTTATAGCATCAGTAGCAAGAATAAGTTGATTATACATACTCTCAGGAATATTTGCATGACCATTCACAAACATAGGTAAGCAACCTTGCATAATATAATTTCCTGTTTCGCTATGAACATTAACCGGTAATACCATATTATTATTTATATCCGCTAATTGATTTACTTTTACAACTTGAAAGAAAAATTTCCCAAAATCAGATAAGCCATTTAAAATATTTAGCAAAATCATTGCTTCTTCTTCTTCTTCTGAAATTTGTATCAAATTTTTAATTGCTATATCATTAAATAAAATTGAAATATTCTTTTGAGCGCACAAAACAGCTAATTTTTGAGAATGATTCAAAAATGAAATGTTTTTATAATATTTCATATAATCAGACTCAAAGCCCGAAGCCGTATCTTCTAAAATAAATTCTGAATCATAAAAAGGATTTTCAAATGATAAGCTTCTCTTAGTTTTCCAGGATGCACCTCTTCGCCAATACACTAACGTTTCCTTTACAATCTGTATTTTTTGATCTTTTGTACATTTATTTAATTTAAAACTGTATTCAACTTTATATTTTTGATTACCATTCTCGATAAAAAATGTAGTAATCATGTTGGTTTTATTCCCTTCGCCAATCAATCCTTCAAACTCAGTATAACTAATTTCTTCACCTGAAAGAATTGTTTTAAGGATATCAAAGGCTTCTATCATGGCGGTCTTTCCGGAACCATTTTGACCATAAATTCCCACAAGATCATTTCCATCAAGACAAGCATTTTTTTCAACGCTTCTATAATTCATATATTTTATTTCGCCATAGTCAACATTTTTAAAATGTTGTATCTCTGTTCTTATAATTCGAGTCGTTCCTTTCATCTCCATAATAACCTCCAAAGTAGACAAAATGTCTATTACCACACAAAATCAAATTTGTCAAGCAATTATATTTTATATTAAAACCGACATTTTGTCCAGTAGTAATAATAACACCAAACACCTTTTCACCAAATTATATGTAACTTAATTAATTTTATTCTATTTCCTTTATCTTTCCCTATATCACATTATCTATTACTTCTATTCTATATATAGCTGAAACAAAATTTATAACAACTAAATTTTGTTTCTTTTATCTCATCGCCTTTGCCAACGAAGCCAGCAATGCTTTCATTTCCGGATTTGCCAATACTTTTGCAAGCAGCTCTGCATCTACATCATCCGGTACATCTACTGTCTGGGATGCTGTTTCCTTCCGCATCTTTGGATCCAGATTTTTCTTTTCATAGAAGGCTTCCTCGAATAATTCTGCGTTTCGTCTTCTATCCTCATCAATAATATGGGAATATACATCTGTTACCATATCCACTTGTGAATGACCGGAATCCCCTTGAACCGCTTTGATGTCTCCGCCATTCAGTTTTAATTTATATGTCACACTGCTATGCCTCAAACTGTGAAAGACAACCGGCGGAAGGTTATGTTCTTCGATCAGTTTATTTAATTGACCCCTGATTGCTCCGGTGCCAATAGGATTTCCAAAGGTTGTTGCCATCACCAGATTATAATCTATATATTCCTCTCCTAAGACTTCTTTTACTTCGTCCTGCTCCGATTTCCATTCAACCAGCATATTTGCAACACTCTTTGGAAGAAATACTTTACGGATACTGCTCTCTGTCTTTGGTGTTTTCAAAATCTGAACCGTTGTATTAGATTTATGCTGTGAAGGGAAAACCAGCAACACATCTTTTCCTTCCAGATTTTTCAGAGTTTCCTTTGTTACCCGTTGTGTTTCTTTATTGATATAAACGTATGCACGATTTTCTTCGATTGCTTCCGGAGAAATATCTACACAGTCCCAGGTCAAACCAAGTAATTCCCCTAATCGTAGGGAACAGGAAAATGACAGATTGATTGCCAGCTTCAACCGTTCATCTTCACACACATCCATTGCATACATCAAGGTTTCTGCTGTCCAGATTTCTCGTTTCTGTGATTTATGTTTCGGCACCGTTGCATAGGTACACGGATTTTTTTCTATCATCTCCCATTTGATTGCCTGCTCAAAACAATTGCGAAGTAATTTGTGGATTTCTCTGACGGTACTTGCAGAAACATATTCATTTTTCTTATTCCCCTTCGCCGGATTTCCAACTGCTTTTGTCTGTAGCAATCCCTGATAATATCTTTCCATAAAACGAGTATTGATCTCCGAAAGTTTCACCAATCCAATCATAGGCTCAATATAGTTTCTGATCAGACCTACATTCCCTTCATAAGTGGATAATGCCCATTTTTCTTTTCCATACAGGGAAACGTATTCCGTGAGCAGATCTGACAATGTATTGCACTTTCTCACAACAAGCGAACCCATTTCCTGTTTATATTCGATTTCTCTTTTCCGCTTCTTTGCTTCTGCTTTTGTATCATATGTTTCCCACTTCTGTCTCCGTTTGCCGGAGTCATCCTTATAGTTATAAATCACATTAAATTTTCCGTTTCTTTCTCTGATCGATGCCATGTTAATTCCCTTTCCTTTCTTCCAACCAAGCTTCAAATTCATCTCTTTTTACTCTGGCTATGTTTCCAATCTTCACTGCCGAAAATTTCCCATCATCTATCCATCTGTAAATCATCCCTCTACTGACCTTTGCAAGAAACGCTGCTTCATCAAATGTCAGATAACCCAGATTTCCATTCTTACTACGATCTCCGGTTTTTGCTAATTTCTTTCGTCTGTAATTTGCCAGGCTAAAATTTTGTTCCATTGACAACTCTTCATAATCGTTGGCCGGATCCAATTTATAATGATCCTGTCCTTCTATAAATTTCTGAAAGCTCTCTTTTGTAATCCTTTTCTTTTCTGCGATCACAACCGTTTCAAAAAAATGACTGTACTTGGAATTTTTCAAAATCTCATATACCTGACCTCTTGTAACTCCCAGAAGCCTTGCCATTTCCGGCATGGTAATTGTTGCTCCTTCCATCTCCTTGTCTTTTTCCCTATCTTTCTGTATGCGATATTTTGATTGCTTCTCATACCATTCCTGAAAAGATTTTTTCGGAATCCTGATCCAGTAATCAACAGTAACTGTTTTTATACCGTCACGTTTAATCAGATCATAAACCGTAGTTTCACTAACCCCCAACATTTTGGCAACTTCTGATATGGAATAAGACCATTTTTTCAGATTTTTTCCCGGTTCTTCTCCATTCACTTTCTGATACTTCACCTGGTTTGCGTACCACTTTTCAAAGCTGGCAATATTCACTCTCATTTGTCCTGCGATTTCTCTGCATTCAAAATAATTTTTCTGAACAAGCCAGTATCTGCCTGTCTTCTTTAGTCCCAAAAGATTTCCCATCTCCGGAACTGTCATCCAGGTTTTTTCCTTTGGAGGAAGTCGTTTGTATTTACCGTTTTCCTCTATTTCTGAAAGCACTTCTTCAAACGAAGTTTCTTCTATAACAACTTGATTCATCTGATTGACTCTCCTTTCTTTTCTGCATCATACATCATTTTCAAATAAAAAATTAGGATGTCGATTGCGACTTTTTCTCTCAATCAACATCCCAGATTTTTTACTCCGGCTGATTATCAAGCCAGTCATCAAAACTCTTTTTTGAAATTCTGTACTTTCCTCCATCCAACTGGATCCATCGGAATTCTTTTTTCTTTAATAATGCATAGACCGTCGGGCGGCTTACATCTAAAATTTCCTGAATCTCTTTTACGGTATAACATCTTTTTTCTGACATATAAAAAACCCTCTTTCTTCTTTCATATAGGAAGGAAAAAGATCCTTCTATATAACGAAAGGAAAAAGAGGATTTTTACAGGGTGACTAATAAAAAATTTATAATCCATTCCTATAAATCTCATTTATAACAGCCTGCGCCTGCTCCATTTCTTTTTTCTTTATGATTTCTTCCCGGTCACTTAGGATTGCAATCATTTCATCTATCACATCTTCCAGTCTAGGCTCTGTGTAACGATACAAGTATCCCAACATTCTGGTAGCTGTATAATCTGTATTCAGATTCTTATAGGCTATTTCTGCACAGAGTTCTTTCGGATATCCTTTGCCGAGTAAAACCTTATATAATTCATCTGTTCTTTCCGATCCCATAAAGTATCACTCCTGTAAATTTCTCTCTGCTTAAATCAGTATGCCTTCCAAATGATCCAGCTCATGCTGACAAATCTGTGCGGTCCAACCGTCAAGTTTCAAATTCTGTTTCTTCCAATTCATATCCAAATATTCAACTTCTATCGTCTGATATCTCGTTGTCTTACGCACTCCCGTAAGAGATAAGCATCCTTCTTCGGTTTCATAAGGCGATTCTTTTCTTACCAATACAGGATTAAACATTACCACATCTACAAATCCCATATTTACAATAATAACACGTTTTTTCACACCGATCATATTCGCTGCCATTCCAACACATCCCTCACGGTTCGCAGCTAACGTATCCATTAAATCTCTTCCTACTTGAAGATCCGCTTTTGTTGCCGGCTCAGATTTTTGTCCCAGGAAAAATATATCTTTCATAATTGGTTTTACCATTTTCTTCATACCTCTATTCTAAAAGTCGCTTTTTTAATTGTTCCTGAATGGTAGTATAGCAGTTTTTTTACTTTTTTTCTATCTCACCCTGTTTTTTCTGCCCTGAGCCTTTCGTTATATGAGAGGGTTAATCTTTCAAGAGCAAGATCCACCCGTGTTTAACGTTATGGCATTTCTGCCTCCGTTATCCTTACGGGTTTTCATCTTGATGGGGATTTCGTTTCCCCATACCCTCGAAGATTTAGGCGCCTTTTGCGTCTACTAGCTTCCACCAAAGGGTGTACGCATCACTACTTTCTATATCGGAAGGGACAGTCGATATCTTAATTAGTGGCATCACTACATGATGGAAAAATCAAATGAAAGGAGGAACATGAAAA
Organism: Coprococcus sp. HPP0074; assembly: GCF_964238105.1. NCBI lineage: Bacteria > Bacillati > Bacillota > Clostridia > Lachnospirales > Lachnospiraceae > Coprococcus > Coprococcus sp. HPP0074. The sequence continues at coordinate 25,169 of NZ_CAXSKS010000011.1, forward strand.
GACGAAAGCAAGCCGAATTATCACATCCTAATTTTGTCGCTGTGCGGCTATCAGACACAGAGATAACGATATTGGATCAGGCTTGTGCTTCTCTAGGCACAACCCGTTCCGAATATTTGCGAAGGCTTCTAACTGAAAAGAAAATTTATAACAATGTAGAAATTGTCGCAGACATCAAACTACTTCGGGATCTAGTCGGACAATATGGCAAGATTGGTTCCAATCTGAACCAGATCGCCAAGTATTTTAATACCGGTGGAACTCATTCCCAGGCTATGGAAAATGAAATCCATCAATGTATCTCCGACCTCTTCCTCTTACGAAAAAAAGTGTTAGAAATGGCAGGTGATTTTCATGGCGATACTAAAGCACATCAAAAGTAGAAATGCCAACTATTCAAATGCCATTGATTATCTGCTTTTCCAACATGATGAGAGCACTGGAAAAAAGATAAAAGATGAAATGGGGCGAAGTCTTTTAAGAGATGAATTCTACATGGATGGTCTCAACTGTGATCCGATGTCTTTTGACAAGGAGTGTAGTCTAATAAATGCAAAATTTCATAAAAACAAAAAATCATCTGAAATCAAAAGTCACCATTATATCATCAGTTTTGATCCGGATGATAAATCAGAATGTGGACTGACCGGGGAAAGGGCGCAGAAATTATGTTTAGACCTTGCCAAAAAAATATTTCCCGGATATCAGGCTCTTATCGTGACACATACCGATGGTCACAATGGTTCCGGTAATATCCATACGCACATTGTGATTAACAGCGTCCGTAAGAAAGCTGTCAGAAGGCAGAGTTACATGGATAAGCCCCATGAAGAAATTGCCGGATACAAACACCGATCCACAAATAAATTTCTGAATTATTTCAAGAAAGAAATTATGGATATGTGCATCCAGGAGGGACTTCATCAGATCGATCTTCTCTCTCCGGCTGAAACTAAAGTGACACAAGCGGAATATATGGCTCAAAAATCCGGGCAGAAAAAATTAGAAGAGACAAACAAAAAAATCATTGCAGATGGGTTGAAACCAACTGCCACTACATTTCAGACACAGAAGCAAGAACTCAGGAATGCCATCGAAGAATGCAGCTCGCATTCTAAAAGCTTTCAGGAATTTCAATCACTTCTTTTTGAAAAATATCAGATTTCCGTCATTGAAGAAAGAGGAAGATATCGTTATCTCCATCCGGATCGGGACAAACGGATTACAGAGAAGGCTTTGGGAACTCAATACGGCAAAGAACATTTAGAACAGCTCTTCCTACGAAAAGATCCGATAACCATTCTTTATGTCAGATCGCATTTACGGTTGGTGGTAGATCTTCAGAAAAATGTAAAAGCAATGCAAAGTCCCGGATATGCTCATCGGGTAAAAATATCCAATCTTCAGGAAATGGCAAATACCATTATCTATGTGCAAGAACATGGATACAATACCCAAACCGAATTAAAAAATGCCTTTTCCGAATCTCAAAAACAGTTAGATCAGGCAACAGATCAGCTTATGAAAATGAATGCAGATTTGAAAAGCATTAACCGTCAGATCCATTACACTGGACAATATTTTGCACAGAAAGCAATCTATACCGAATTTTTAAAAGCGAAAAACAAAGGCAGATTCCGAAAGGAACACACCGCTGAAATTCAAGCATATGAAGAAGCCCGTGACTGGCTGAAATCTTTTTATCCAGATGAAAAGATGCTTTCCATCAAGACATTGAAGGAACAAAAAGCCAGCTTACAGGAACAGATCGACCAGCAAAAATCATCCATTCGTTCTCTAGAGGATCTGACACAAGATTTAAGAACCGTAGACAAAAATGTGGAAGCACTTCTCCACAACCAGGTTCCGAAAAAGCAAAAGACACAGGAACCTGAATTATAAATCATTTTACGAAGGAGGAATTACAATATGACACAAAATGAATTTAATGTTGTACTTGAACAACAGTATCGAAAATGTGCCGATGTCCTGGCATATAAGAAGAAAGAATACACAGGAGACCGCATTGACCGCCTGAGTGCATTTAAAATCGCCGCCTCATTACAGGGATGCACACCTAAGGCTGCTCTGGCCGGAATGATGTCCAAGCATATCGTATCTCTCTATGATATGTGTTACTCTTCTCTGCTCCAATTTGACTTAGAGCAATGGGATGAGAAGATCACAGACTGCATCAACTATCTCATTCTGCTGAAAGCATTGATAAAGGAGGAACAAGCCTATGGATCACATTGAGACAAAGATTTTAAATAGTTATACCATTCAGGAGGCAGCTCAAAACATGGTATTTGCGGCAAGACTTACCCAACAAGGTCACTCTATTCAAAACATGGATGACCTTATGGTGCTTTATCAGAAATCTTTTACAGATAAAACTGTAGACCGAATCGCCAGTCTTCCCCACCCAACCGTACAGAAATTTACGGTAATCACAGTTGCAATTGTAGGTGCAAGCAGACGTTTTCTTACACAGATCACCCGTCATCAGAATGAAGTAAAATTCATGAGTGCATCTCTGCAATATAGCAACTATTCAGAAAAAGCTGCATTTGCGATTCCATATGAAATCCTTTTTTCAGAACAGAGATACCTTGATCTCTATCTGGAAAGCTGCTTATCGGATCTCAGATGCTATCAGGAATTGTGTTCTGTGGGATTTCATCATGATTCCGCCGGATATGCCCTCCCCCATGCTTTAAGAAATATTCTGATCATCTGTGCTACACCTTATGAGTGGAAACATATGATCAGTCAGCGAATCTGTAGGAGAAATACCGACGAAACAAGAATTGTAATGTTGGATATCTGGCAGAAACTATATGAATTCGATCCGGTGTTATTTTCACCGAAGCTGACCGGTCCTTTTTGTCAAAGGGGATGTTGTGAAGAAGGTTCTATGTCCTGTGGAATTCCTATCCCAAAAGAATGGTCACCATTAGAAATAATGAGAGCAGATTATCCTCTGCTCGTAGAAGGGAGGGTAGCTGTTTATGAAAATTAAATTAATCGATTTTGGATTAGAGAAAGATCATTATCCCTTCCGTCCTCATGAAAATGATGCTGGAGCTGATGTATATATGCCTTATGACTACACATTAAAGCCGGGAAAGATTGCAAAAATCCCCTTAGGCTTTGGACTCGTAATTCCAGACGGATATGCCGGTTATGTCTTTCCCAGAAGCAGCATGGCTGCAAAAGGATTGGTCTGCGAACTTCCGCCTATTGATTCTGGATATCGTGGAGAGATTCATACCATCATCAGCAATATTAGTTCAGAATCCCAGACACTCCGCAAAGATACCCGTGTAGGGCAACTGGTTATCACTCCGGTTCTAATTGCTGACTTTGTTCTGGATCTCGGAGAAGAAAGAGATACCGGAGCTTTTGGAAGTACAGGTAAATAACAATCCCTTATTTTTTGAGGTGCTGGCTCATTATTTTTGGAACCTCTGCATCTTACTATAATTTCATTGAAAGGAATGATATGAAACTACTAAAAAAATATCCTATTCCCGGTGACTTATATTCTCTACTTAGAAAATAGCACAAAATAATATTTTCGCGAAAAGAAGATGAACTTGATAGATGGATTGTACAGTCATCATCTTTGAAAATCGATGAATTGGATATATATGTAAATGACTTACAAGCTAATATTGATGCAGTCAAAAACGCTATCTGCTATAAATATAACCACAAATTAGAAGAAGGAAGTTTGAATAAAAAATCACCTAAATTTGGAAAAAAACGATTTGATGTTTACAATTTTGCTACACGAAAGCCCTCATCATCACCCACTATGTTGATACCGATTTTTAGTGCTGTGACTCGACGGTTACATTCTAACATAAAAAACAGAGGAAAGCTCTTTTTGAGTTTTCCTCATACCTCATCACAGAATTATATCATTATTGATTGTATTCTTCTGTCCATGAATAAACCTATAATTTGCCATTTTTACAGTTTTAAAATCCTTTTTTCTGACAAAAAGAAGTTCATCCATACCCCTCTTCAATTTTCTGACAAACCATAGATTATAGACTTTCGATACTATTTAGCCTATTCGATATCTTTATTTATATTTCATCCCTTTGTTAATCGTATTCAGTCTTACTTTTGTCCACATCCTAGTCTTGTTAAACTTTTTAATATACACTCTTTTATTAACAGGGTAACGATAATCAAGAAACAATATTATTGGGGGATGAAGGCAAATTTTAGAAGATACGTTAGATATATTGTCCTATTAGTCATTTAAATTAGATATAAAGTATTCACAAATTCTATATTCTAACATTTCGCATTTTTCTAATAATGGAAAAATTCTTTCAAAATTGCAATCTCCAAACTTGTTCTTCCTAAAAGATTCCCTTAAATAAAAATTTAACGCAATTGTTGTTGTATTAATTAATTCAAAAATTATAGATTCAATATAGTTAGAAGCATTTAAATACTTCTTTTCTGAAAAGTATTGATATCGATAACTCCACATTTTACTGTGAGCACGCAGTAGGCTAAAATGCCGTCTAACCATTGGGGATTGAAATATGTTTTTCCAACATTCTATTCCCCAGAAGAACGAGTCCTTATAATTATTTTCTAAAAACAAATAAGAATCACATTTCGATAATAGATTAGTGCAATTCAAAAAATCGTAAATAGTTTTCTTTAAATTATCAGGATTAAACTTGTATTCCTGGTGTGGATGATATTTTAAAAGAATAATTTCTGAATAATTATTTAAATAATCATCTACATTAAACCCCTTACATTTGGGAAGAGAACAAAAAGCTTCATTAATCTCAGCATACGGACACTCATACATGGTATAAATCCCGTTATTAAAAAAATCATACATCTGTACAGTCTGCGATAAAGTATCTATATTAGTAATGATGGGATTATGGTCATCATCTATCTGCGTTTTGTATTTCTGAATAGGATGTCTATTCAAGAGAGAATAGACATAAAAACCATCTTTAAGACAGAACTCTAAAAAATCGGTGTAATTGATAAAATTATCTTTGACAAATATAAACGGAAGAGTATAAGTATCAATAAAAGGACAAATATTCCAAAGAAATTTTGGGAAAAAGTAATCTGCCCCATTCTTTTTATTAATATATACATTTACAAAATTAGAATAGATCCAATCAAAAGTTTCAGGATAATTTTGTAAAATTCCTAATAGACAATTATCAAATGGTACATGTGTTATCATAGGAAATTTAAACGGTAAATTTGTCTTCATAATAATCTTATACTCCTGTAATACAACAAAAAATAGTATCTTTAAAATAAGAATAAAAAAATAGTAAAGAAATGTCAATAATAAAAACAAAATATTATGTGAATTAGTAAAAATATTGTTGTAAATGTAAAATTCTTTATAGAGTTTGAGTGTTTGATTCACCTACAAAAACTCTGCTCCTCAAGTTAGCGGAAATTTAAGCTATTAGAATGAGTATGGCAATAGATCTGTCCCTCCTTTCCGGAACACAAACGTATCTAAATAAGTCAATCAACAAGCCACATTCGTAGCATTTGTTTTACGCAGATTGAACCCTCTTACGTTCGTGTAAAATCTCTAGTAAATTGAATAGACAATGAGTAAATCTAGTATTGATGACCATTGCTAATTTATTTCAAAGGAGTTTTTATCATGAACACTATTGGTATCGATGTTTCTAAAGATAAAAGTGCTATCACTATCCGCAGGCCCAGAGCGATAATTCTCATGCTGCCTTTCGATATCCTCCACACAGTCCTCTATCAATGCTCTCATTATCCAAATCAAAAGTCTTGATGTAGAAACAAAAACTGGCATGGAGCCTACCGACAAATACTATGAACCAGCAGTTCGTTTTCTATATGGACCAAAAAACTACCATGAAAATCAACTTCATTTCTCTTCTTGATCAAGCCTATCCCAGAGCCAACGAATTCTTTGACAGTCTTGCCCTTAGTGATGGTAGCCAGAAACAGAGGATTTTGTCTACATCTACTGGCATGCGGACTGTGTACGCGGCAAGTCTCTGCAGTCCTTTACGGAACATTCCCAGAAATGATACAAATGCTACGTCTATAATTTCGGTGCCTCAAAGGCGAAAAAAACTATCAGCTCTCTTCTGACCTAATCGCTGTTTTTCCAAAAGATGACATTACAAAAACATAAGCGCCTATTGTGAACGTTTACAGCCATACTTCATGATTAAGCATAGACTCTTATTTAATTGTACTCACTCCAGCACCTAAGCTATAATATCAAAGCTACCCTATAAAAACTAGTTTTCTTCACTGATATAATAATCGAATGATCGCCTACCACTAAATAGCAAGATTTCAATTTTACCAAACTCCTCTTGATGTTATCACATCCTGTAAACATTCAAATTATATATACCATTCTAATTGTCCTAAATAAAGTTTTGAATAATATGATGTAGTATTCTGTATTAATGCATCATGTGTTCCCTCTTCTATAATTCTGCCCTTGTCAAAAACAATTACCCTATCCACATCTTTTGAAAATCCTAATCTATGCGAAATAAAAATAACAGTTCTATCACCAGCGAGATTTTTCACTAAATTATAAACTTCTATTTCTGATAAAGGGTCAAGATGTGCTGTCGGCTCATCCAAAATCCAAATACTCGCATTCTTCTTTGCGATTAAACGAGCCATAGCAATTTTTTGCCACTGTCCTTTTGATAACTGAATGCCATTTTCTAAATGTCCTAGAAATGTATTTAACTTATCTGGTAATCCGTAAATGTAATCATATAAGCCAACTTTTTTTAAGATTTCCCATATTTCCGTATCGCTAATATTTTTACTATTTAGCAAAATGTTATCACGTACAGTTCCCTGATATTCTAAAAATTCTTGCGTGATAACAGATATCTTTTCCAGAGAAGGGGTCATTAATGTACCTTCATAATTTTGAATTAAGCTTAAAATTAAATTAGTAAATGTTGTCTTTCCACTACCATTAGTTCCTACTATAAAAATTTTCTCCCCTTTTTTTATTGTTAAGTTTATATTCTTCAGAGCAAAGACGTTCGATTGGGGATAAGAATATGTAATATTTCGAAACACAATCTCTGAATTCTCTACCTTTATTCTATCTTTTGACGTGATAAATCCTAATATTTCGTTATATATACGAACAAAGTAAGAATTTACTATATCGTCCTGAAGATTCTCTTGGATTTGCATAATCATATTTGTAATACTAGTCAATACGGAATTAATAGCAATTATTATTCCTACATCATGTTTTCCCAAGGCTACTTCATACATTGTAATTAACAGAATTAGTATTCTTGGAATATTGTACAAAACACTAGCTAATTTATTCAAAATCTCTGTTTTTTTATATATGCCAGAAGTAATCTTGTATTCGTTTTCAAATTCTTGATCCCATTTATTTGAAATATAATGATACATTCTATAAAATTTATATTCTTGATGTTCCACCATATTCCCAGTTAAATTAAATAAATATTCTTGCTTTTGACTTCTCTCTTTTGCATTTTCCCAAAGTCCTCCGAGTATTTTATACAGTGATTGTGCTTTTTTATTGAACAAAAGAAACAAGAAAAAATATATTAACACAAATATCCAATAGATTCGGAATAGATAATACAAGTAAATAAAGATTAAGGGTATAATACTGATATAATATAAAGAATTTTTTAAAATACTTTTCATACTATCCAAACCTTTAGTTCTAGTTTCATGGATTTTTAAATTTATATCATGTGTTTCAAAATACTCCCAAGAAATTTTGCTCAATTGTTCATTTAAATTGTATTCTATATTATATGAGAATTTTAAAATCAATTTGCTTTCAACAAATTTCTTTATTGTATCAAGTATTGAAAAACATATCATACCGATAGTAAAACCAGCTATGCCTATTACTGAATTATTAAATGATACTTTACCATTTAATAATTTGTATGCTAAATTCATATTATATTCACTATAATATAAATTCAGAAATACATTTCCTGACATAAGCAAATATAGCAATATACATATAATATATTCCTTTTTTGCAACTGTAAATGCCAGTCTATTTACTTCAAAAATTTTAATGTTTAATTTCTTCATAAGCCTTACCTTTTATTAATATGACTAGATTTAAAGTAGCTGTTTAAATTTTCTACAATGTGTTTTACTATATTATTAAAAAACAAATGAAGTTTATAATCGAATTCATGGCAAATATACTTTTATTATACTTCATAAATCATTTTTTGGCTTTCATACAATTCATAATAGCTTCCTTTCGTTTGCAACAATTGCTCATGCGAACCAGCCTCAATGATTTCTCCATTTTCCATAAAATATATTCTATCTGCTAATTTAGCAAATCCTATTCTGTGTGATATAAGAATTGCTGTCTTATTTTCTATATTTTTTCTAAAATTTGCCAGTAATTCCATCTCTTGAATCGGATCAATAGAAGCAGTTGGTTCATCTAAAATTAAGATTTCTGAATTTCCCATATACGCTCTAGATAACACAATTTTTTGCCATTCTCCTCGTGAAAGTTCTGCTCCATTACTATCATATTCTTTTCCTAAGATACTATCCAATCCATTTGGCAATTTGCCAATTATTGTATCAGCACCTCCTTTTTTGCATGCCTGTAAAATCTTATCTGAATTAGAAATATATTCAATTTTCCCCAATCCTACGTTTTCTTTCATTGTTAAACTATATCGAGTGAACTCTTGAAACCCTACCCCAAATAACCGAAATACATCTTCCTGGTTCAGATCTTTTAAATTTTTTCCATTTAATATAATTTCTCCTTCATAATCTTCTAGTAATCCACATAATACTTTCGAAAGGGTAGTCTTACCGCTTCCGTTATATCCTAAAATACTTATTACTTCCCCCCTCCTTAGAGAGATATTAGCACTTTTTAAAGCATATCCTTTTTGATTTGGATACTTATAAGAAACATTTTTTAATTTTATTTCATCAAACTCACTTACATATTCTCCCGCATCATTTGTATTTTTTCTCGTTTTTTTTATAAATTCGTTAAACTTTTCTATATATTCAATATTTTCAGGTATATCCCTAGTAATTATTTGAATAATTTTGTTGCTCTCTGCCATAAGTGTCATCATCATCCCGAACAAAAAAGTAAAATCACCTATCGACATTTTATTTAAACTTACAAGTCTTAAAAAAAATACTGTTAATAATCCCGATAAAAATTTCTGAATAATATCAGGAATTAACGATAAGAAGAGAGATTTATTTTCAAAACGAATTTTTTCATCTGTGAACTGCAAAAAGTAAGACTCCCATTTTTTCAAAAATGATAAGCTCAAATTATATACTCTTAATTCTTTTGCATATTTTTTTTCTCCTAATAGCATTGTATAATAATCTGATTTTCTTTCCTTGTTTATAGTTTTTTTATTAATTTTCACACGTTCTCTAACAATATATCCATTAATAAAATACATTATTACTGCGATAAAAACTATAAAGACAAGAACACTTAAGTTAAAAACTGTTATCGCCGTAATAGTCAGTAGCAATTGGATGCTGGCAGCAAATAATTTATTAAATATTGTAAATGCAATTTTTGACGTATTATCCAAATTTTTCTTCACAAATTCATAGTTATCATAAAATTCCTTTTTATAAAATGTGTCTTGCTTTTCTTGATAGCTATTTTTTTGAAAAATCTTTGTATAGATTTTTTTCGATCTGCTTGTGCATAATAATTCCAAATAATTATTTATATTTGCTGTATTTGAACCAATACAAAGCATACAAAATAAAAAAGCAACAGGAAGAATTATATTTATATTAATTCTCCCTCCTTCAAAGGCCCACAATGCTGTATCAGTCATCCATTTAAATGAGTATGTGATTCCAAATCGTGCAAAAGCAATAATAATGATGATTGCAAAATTAATTCCCCAATAAATTGGATTTAACTTTATTGAATTAAAGCAATATTTCATTAACATTTTCATTGTATTCTCTAGCCACCTCTATTCCATTTTCCCTTATCTTGTCCAGCTCCTCTACCTCAAAAACTCCATTACAAAATAAATTTAAATATTCATCAGACACACTTTGCCCAAAAATCAACGGATCATCTGAAGCAATTGTAACAAGTATATTATTATCATACAATTTTCTAATAGGATGTTCCTTATATGTATTTACTCGTTTTAATCGTATATTACTTGTAGGACATATATTTAATGGAATTTGTTGTCTTCTAATAAAGCTCATAGCATTCATATCATCTACACTCGAAATACCGTGATTAATTTCATCTAAGCCTAACAAATCTATTGCTTTTATGATTTCATTCGGACTTCCAAATTCCCCTATATGTATTCTTTTTCTTAGCTTATATTCTTCCGCTTTTCTATATAAAGGGATAAATTCTTCAATGGGTAAAGCTAATTCTGGTCCTGATAAATCAATAGCTTTTATCCATCCCGCGCTAAATATCTCGTCTAAGCAGTATTCAACTTTCTTAAATGGAACTCTCCAATCAAACGAAACCTCCGGCAATAATACTAAATCTTTGGCAACAGAGTCCTTTACTCTTTTTATCCACTTCATAAACTGACTCATAGATTTAAAACTTAAAATTTCCTGTAAAGAAAAACTCATTACACAAAAAACAATTCCATTATCTGTACATTCTTTAAATGACGCTCGAATTTTTTTATAATATCCTATTGCCCCCTCTAATTCATGAAAATTATCTTCATACCATTGTTCCATCTCCTCAATAGAATCAAAATAATTAATTTCATTTCGGAACCTTAAATCCCAACATTTTCCTCCTGTTGTAGAATGCTTGTGTAAATCATTTTTTTCAATCTCTCTTATTTTTTCTATTTCACAATTTAGTAAAGCTTCAGTAAATTTAGACATTTTCTGTATCAACCTTATAACAATAAATCTTCGAACGTATTTACAGCTTGTTCCCTTTCTTTTTTATAATTTATTCGTTCATGCAAATCACATATGTTATCTTTATATTTATGATTGCTAATAAGTTCCAGCAATAGGGTTTCAATCTTTTCTATGCCATCAAATGATTTAGCTTTTTTGGATATTCTTTCCATAATAGTTCTTTTTAATAATGTACTGCACTTTCCTATAGATAACGCTTCCACTCTTGCAGCATTTCCATGCTGATCGTAGCTGCAAGGCAATGCTAAAATTGGTACTTCATAGATAATGCAATCTTTTATGGTTCCATAACCCGCATGACAAATCACTACATCTGCAAATGGCATAATCTCTTCTGGATTAATAAAATCATATATATACACATTCGTAGGAATCTTATAACACCCTATCTCTTTACCCTTTTCACCCAAACTTACTATTACATCCCAATCGGAATGTTTTTGCACAATCTGAAAGAATTTTACAAAAAAACTTTGTAGTTTCAAATATCTATGACTTAAAGTTCCAAAAGTACAGTAAATCACTTTTTTATTATCGAAATTTAGTCGAGAAACATATTCCTTTCTATTTATTTTGTTTAAACCAGTATAAACATTTACATTAGAATTTACATTTTTGAAATCTAAATATTCAAATTCTCCACTTCCTAAAATAAGTGTAGGGTATTCGATATACAAGCCATCTAAGCCATATTTTAATTTTCTCCTCATTTTATAACTTTTTTTCATTAAACTTATAGTATATTTTAGGCCAGAATACGTCTTTTTTGACAACTCTAATCTCAATATTCGTCTAATCCAGTGAATTACAACAATAATTTGTGATCTTAATCTTAAATCAGGTATATAGCTGCTAGTATTAGGTGGAAATTTTGTGTTAAAAAAATATTGCCCACAGTTTGTTGTATATAGAAATATTTTTTTTTCACATTGATAAGCAGCTTCAAAAAATAAATAGAATCTTGAAACATGAAATAAAACTGCATCTATGTCTTGTTTTTCTAAAATTTGTTTACATTCATCTGTAATTTTATTTAACATATTTCTATATTTTATACGATCAGTTCCCTTTTTCGATATCAGTTCTTGAAACGTGCAGGTTTGCAAAATCATAAAATCTACTCCTGATTTTTCAAGAAAGATTCTACTTTCCTCAAATCCCACGTATGTCAACTCATATTTTTCCGCTATATTTTTAGTGAAATCATATATTGCCCAATAATGACTAATATGATTATTAACATAAATAACTATTCTTTTCTTATTCATTTGTAGCTATAAAAACTCCTGCATCTTTTTGAATATGAAACAATTTATGGGTAGAAAAATACTCTTCAATATCTTCAATAAACCTTACTTTTTTTTCTCCAACAAGTTGCTCCTTTGCTCTACTTCCTGACAGTATATAATTTATCAAATCATTGCCCGAAGTAACTTCTAGACTATCTTCATGCCTCCTTATCTCAACTTTTTCAAACACCCTTAAAATTTTTTCTTCTCCATTGTTGAGAGTAAATCTATCTGATGTTCGATTTAATGGCATATCTACATACTTTCTAGTTAAAGAATCTAACTCTTTTAAATGATTTACTCCAAAAGTAGATGCATAAAATCTTCCGTTTTTTCTTAATACTCTTTTTAACTCACTTATACCTTTAATAATATCTTCAACATGGTACAGCATATGATTTGCAATAACAATGTCAAATTCTTGATCAGCAAACGGAAGATTTTGCACGTTCCCTTCATGGTATGTAAATTCTATGTTATCAAGTTTCCCAATATTTTCTTTTGCTGTTTGTAACATTCCAGACGATCTATCTAATAAAGTAATTTTTAAAAATGGAGGAATTTTATTTTTATTTTTATACCATAAAGCTCCTGGTCCACAACCACATTCTAAAATTTTCATGCCACTAACTAAATTCATTTGTCTGAATACCCACTCATGAAATCCTTCACTATTAACACTATACTTCTCATGTAATATAATCCTTGCATTTAAATTAGACGCTGTTTTATATTGATCAATTTCCCTTTTACTCATATTTTACCTCCTTTTAGCACTCAAAATATTATTTCATACCAATACTTTTGCTTTCAAGTATAATTTTTGTAAATATCCCCACTCATATAAGAAGCATTGCTTGTTGATATATATAGAGTCCTTTACCGAATGAGAATCTGAACCTAGAGATATTAGAAATCCGTTTTTATTCGCACAAAATTCTATCTCTTTCCCCGTAGATTTCCAGTTGTTTGCATTTATTTCATATCCCAAAATATCCGTTCCTAAAAAAGGAATGTCATTTAAAAGAAGTCCCAACCGCTCGACATCCGGATGTGCTAATATATATATACCTTCTCCTTCCATCTCCCTAATATTTAACTGTCCATATTTCCCAATAGACAAACTTCCCCTTGGCTCTTCATCAAGATAATCCGCATCATCAATTCCAACTGGTGCAAGTAGTGGCATTAATAATCTAGAACACAAATTTATGTCTTCATTTCGATGCCGTCTCTGATATTCTTCTAACTTTAATTTCATTTTTTCTTTTCGTTCATTACACTGATCATAAATAAGCAACTCACTTAATTTTTCTTTCACGTCACTAATTGTTATATTTTTCTCTTGTAATTTTAAATAAATATAATCAATTAAAGATTTATACTCTGGATATAACTCTCCTTCTCTTTTAAGATAATTAAAATATTCTTCTTCCGAAAAGTGAATATCATATTTTAATCTATAGTAATTCAAAGCCGGATTATAATTTAAGCGTTCAAACTGAATCTTGCATCTTTTCCAATAAGCATCTATATTTACTTTTTCTTTTTCGACACTTTTTAAAGATTTGGGATTACAGAAATATTCTAATACATGACACAAACCATTGTATTTTTCATAATATACTGAAAATTCGATACCAGGAATAATAATGGGGACATCATCAATACAAATTTCATGCCTAGTTATTAAGTCATACAATTCATCATACGCAGCAAAGGTATCATGATCTGTAATTGAAATAATATCAAATTTTTCCTCTTTCGCCCGCTTTATTTTCTGTAAAAAAGTGTCACTTCCATCTGATGAAGCTGCTGTATGAATATGTAAATCCACTAAATAATACTTTCTATGTTGATTCAGAAGATTTTCAAGTTTAACTATCAAATATTTTAAATATTTATCCCAAAATAACTTGTCATTCATATTTTTCATTTATATCCCTACCATACTCATCGTTCAAATTATCAACGCCTATTAATTCATACATATTATTTACTATATCCACATGGGATAAATGATTAGACGATAATTTTTCTAATGTGTTTCCTGAAATGTCGCTCCTGTTTTCATAGCCTAAAATTCGGACTTTTTTATTATCAATCCTTCCGAAAATCCTCGACTTAATAGTATTTTTGTATCCATGATATACAAAAATAGCTGGATTCAAACTGAATAATTTCTTTACTAATTTTTCATTATCAAAAAATTTAAAGCTTAGAACACTTATTAATTTTACACTAATATTTTCCATAGTTTCTTCAAATATTTTTATGGCTTTTTTCCCCTCCGCTAATGAACTTTCTCCTATAGTACAGATCACTAGATTCGGATTACTATTCTGCGTATTCCAATCATAATATCCCAATTCAACCGCTTCTTTTGCCTCATGGAAATTCAAGAAAAAAGTATTCTCATGTTTAGAGCATACAACTATATTGACTTTATTATAGCTTTTAAAACTTTCTTCTGAACATAATAACAACGTAACTTTATCAATAGGAAAATAACATTGTACAAAATCCCATGACTGCATCAGTAGATTATCAACAAATCCTGGATTTTGATGCGAATAAACATTGGTCCACCATAAACTAGTTAAAATAAAATTTAACGAACTTTTTTTTCCTCTCCAAATAATTTTTTTGCTTTGATATAGATATTTACAATATTGGCTAACCATACTATCTAATATAGGAGCAAAAGCTTCATAAGATATTAGAATTCCATTACCTCCCGACTGTATGTGTCCTTGCAACCAACTCATACAGATATTTTCATTTAGTATTTCTTTAATTCTATTGCTAGATTCTTTTAATTTATCTAGCCTAAAAAATCTATTAGAACCTAATTCGTCCGGAGAAAATACCATAAAATTATCATCTTCATAAAGGAGCTTTTCAATATACTTGTCTAAACATTCTACATTATATGTACTGTTCTCACACAGTATATTCACATCTTCTTCCACTAATGTATAATTATCTTCTTTGCCATCTTTGACAGCATACAAAATATTTTTTCCCAAACACGAATTTTTTGTAAAACTCAACAATTCATCTGATATTTTTCTGTCTTCAAAAATATCTCTCGGCTTATACGATGTCAGCCAACGTTCTAATATTTCTATATTTTCCTGTTTTGCTAAAGCTTCTTTTAGTGGTACTTTATGAGAATATTGCCCTATTATCTCTGAAGCTCCATCAAATTCCTGTACTTGTCCCTTCAAACTGCAAAAAACAATCAGTGGATTTCTCTGCTTTTTTACACATTCAAAAGCCCAGTCAAGGGCAGAAATCATTTCCTTATGATCATAATGTATAATTTTTACATCATATCTAAGTGCTTGAAAAAAATTAAGTATTTCCATATCTGTCATACTCGAAAAAAGAGAGGGATTTCCCATTTTGAATCTATTTAAATTTAAAATAGGAATAACCTGACCGTCATATGACAAATTTAATAATTTTTGGGCCTGCCACGCTGCTGATATAGTACCAGTTTCTGCCTCCCCATCCCCAACGATACAAAATACGATTTTTTCCTTGTCTCCCATAACGCTACCTTGAGCAAATGATAAAGAGTATCCCAATTCACCCCCGTCATATAAGGTTCCAGGAAACTGTGGATTGATTTCCGAGCGTATTTTAAACCGTTCTTGTATACTAATTAAAGACTCAATTCCAGATTGGTTTCGCTTTAAACCATAATATAATTCAAGTGTTCCTTCCAAAAATAAATTGGATAGTAGTGCTTCTGCCGCATGGCCCGTACCAATAACAAGAGAACATTTCGACTTATACTTTTTTGAAAAATTAATTAGGTGTGCATAAATAAAATTTACGCCTGGGCTTGTTCCCCAATGTCCTTTTAGATTTTTTTTCAAATCACTATACTTCAACTTCCGTTCCAAGAAAAAATTGTCTTTTAAAAAAATTTGAGCTACAGTCAAATAATCCGCTGCATTTATATATTTTTCAATTACCTCTATATCCTTATACATTTCAATTCATCTTCTCCATACTTAAAATACCATAATGGCCTATAGCATTCCCAAGACTGTGGATATTTATTTAGTTTCTTAAAAATTTTTTCCATCTTTTTTCTTATCTTCAAATAATATTCTAATTCTAGTGCTGACTCTGCTAAAAGTTTATAATGTTCATCAATGTGTGGTTGAAAAATATTAATTAAAGGCATTTCAGTCATTACCTCAGAAAAATATCTCATATTTTTCTCAACTATGTCTATGTTATCTATTCCTAATATATATATTATATTAGTTTTAAATCCATATATCTTACCTTTCTTTAACATTTCGTAATATTTTTCTAAAGTAATACTACTCTTGTTCTTTTTTAAAATAACATCTCTTTTGCTAAAGCACTCCACTGTAAAGGTATACATAAAACTCTGAACTTCTTTCTTTATAATATCAAAAGCTTTGGCTGATTGAATTTCAGATCCTATGTAATGCAGTGTCCCATTAAACCGAAAACTTTTGGCTACTTGATTTACAAGGAGTATATGACTTAATGTTGCATCTTCGCTTCCGAAACAGCCAGTACATATTGTTAATCTTTCAATATCAGACATATCTTTTCTTCCTAATATTTTTCTAAAGTGTACTTCTACTTTTTCATATGTATCCAAATTTTGATCCTCACTATTTAATTCCAAATTATTAGGACAAAATTTGCATCCATGACACGTGCTTCGTTTGTTCGAATTTAGTGTAATTACTTTTCCTTGTTTCCTAAAATAGCTAGAAGCACAATCATCATTTTCAAGATTGGTTATGGTTCCAATCTCTATATTTTTTTCTATATATAGTACGTTATCTCTTAAAGCAAAAGGGGAATGAATATTATTAGATAAACCAAAATAAAAAAATTCTTCTGGATGTGTCTTTAATGCCATTCGCATTCTAATTCTTGGTGTTAATCCAGTTGCATTTACTCCACTTTTATTCAAAGAAATTAGTATAATATCCTCTATAGGTATACTATACTTTTCACTTAAAATTTCAAATCCAGCCAATGTTTTATCAAATTTATCCAAAACATTTTTGATAAATCCACTTTTTTCCTCCGTATACTTTGCTCGATCATCTGGATAACGACTACATAATTTTTCCTTTAATTCTTCATATTCCTTCCTATCTTCTTCATGACTTCTCATATAATTTCTAAAAAAAATTTGTTTATACCAGCTTTGACTATCCGAAAAATGAACATGTAAATAATGTGTCCGTTTATTTTCTGGTCCTTTTGCAAAAAACCTTCTTTCATCATCCCCACTATTTTCTCTATATGTATACCCCAACTTTTCTATTATATTTCTCAGGATTTCAAAATCATCCTTTGATTCTATCATTACAGCTATATCCAAAATAGGTTTAGACTTAATGTGCAATGAGGTACTACCTACATGTTCTATCTTTCTAATGATTCTCCCTGCGTTTTTCAACAATATTTCTTTTTCATGTAAGTATTCTTTATCCCATAATTCATAATCTGTTTTCAAAGTTACTTTTTTACGTTCTAGCCCTAAACCACTATACATTATTCTTCATCCCTTTACTTTCCTAATTTTCAATTACAATATAAACCTACTTTTTCAGCTTAAGTTAAATTTTATTCCATAATCCTCTCTCTTTTAGTTGTTATGCTTATAATCCTCTCTTCTTCCTATAATTCACTCAACTGCGATTCAAATACAAATCAGATGTTATATTTTCCACTCCATCTGATTATATAGAGCCCTCTTTGGTAATTTATACTCCTATTATGTAAGACGGACTCATATAAAATATTTTATATAGCAATCTTACATTCAATTTTCCACTTATAATTAAATACTATAAATTAATTTGCTTCACATTCTACTTACGGTTATTGCAGATAATTTATTGAATCACTTATATCACTTAAAATTTTCATTATACTGTCATATTCAGGGATTCTATTACAATGAGTCTTTATCATTATTACATTAGCTAATTTACTCCATAAATTTAATAATTGATAGACTTTTTCATCTTGGTTTTTCCCTATTCTTTGTTTATAAAACGGGATTATTTTAAAGGAAATACAAAATCTTATTCCAAGCAAACTGTAAATTTGCATATTTTTGTCTTTATTATCATAAATTATTTGAAAAAGCCGCATCAAATCAAATATATATTTTGTATTATTTTTTATTGAAATTTCCTCAACCACAAGATTATTTTGTCCTTCTATACATTTCGAGAAATCAATTAATTGACAATACATGTGCCTATAGCAGCTTTTAAAAAAAGCCTGCTCCAATTCTGTTACTGTTATTTCTTGCTTTGATGACTTTTCCGAATCTCCTATCACAATTTTGCTTTCATTTATGCCTTCAATCAATACCGAATGTTTATTATGCTTCTTTTTAAAAAATTTACTATATGAAATATAATATTCATCAACATTAATTATAACTCCCAAATTTCTATTTATTTTTTTTTCTATCAATTCGTATAAGTCATCAATTTCTTCTCGAACACATATTTTTTTTATTATGTGATGTTTTTGGAAATAAGCAGATATTTCATCTTCAAAAATAAATCTTTTCCCCTTTTTTCTTAAAAAAATAGGTTGAAACCCCCAGGGATTCCAGTTTCGTAAATATTGTTCTTCAATTTTTTCATTCTCAATGACCTGACATACTATTTCACTATCGCTGAAAATTTCCATTAAGCTTTGTCCTAAATTTTGTTTAGCTAACAGTTTATAATAGTAGGAACCTTCACAATTCCAAAAAGGCACTATCCTCTGATTGTCTAAATCGGTCATATATTTTCTCCTTAAATGCTATACTTATCCTTTCAGACTCATAGTCCGTTATTTCTCTGCATCCTAATAAAATATTCTTCTTGTTTGTACCATGATAATCACTTCCTGCTGTTATAATCATTTTATTTTTAGTAGCAATATTTGCATAAAAATCTTGCTCTTCTTTGTTATGCTCTGGATGAAAACATTCAATCCCGTCTAATCCCCATCGTTTCCATTCAGTTATAAGGCTATTTAATTGTCCTGGATTTAAGTCCAGCCTCTTAGGATGAGCCAAAACTGCTATCCCGCCCGAAGAATGGATTAAGTCTATTGCTTCTTCTAAATTCATTCTTTCTTCCCGAAATTTATTACCACTCTTTAAAAAATCAATATATTTTCTCATATTAACTTTTTTCAAATAGTCTATTTTTTTTACTAGTACAGATTCCATGGAAAAATTGTAACCTAGGAGATGAATTTCTTTTCCAGCAGTTTCAATCGATAACTCAACGCCATTTATAATCTCAGCAAATGAACTAACCTTTTTCTTTTTTATTGCTCTAATACCATCAACTGTATCATGATCCGTTATAGAAACCATTTTTAATTTTAACAGGTCAAACTGATTTAAAAGTTCTTCTATTGTATCTGAGCCATCTGAAAAAATACTATGAATATGTAAATCAATCATTACTTCTTTCACTATCCACCACTTCTACAATTTTTTTTATACAACTTAATTCTTTAATAGATAATTTTTCGACCGGAATTTCAATCCCGTATTTTTCTTCTATATCGACTATAATGCCAATAAATTCAAACGAATTAATACCCATCTGTTCTAAATCATCAATTTCTCCAATAGATTGATCTATCATTGGACAATTTGATAAGATAATACTTTTTATTTCCCCTACAATAATGTCTTTCATAAGTGCCTCCTCTTCACATGTTTTCAATAACGGTTTCATACTATCTTTAAATAAGTCTACAACAGTTTATTTCCATCATATCTTTCAAATAATAGATTAATTATATTTTTTGATTTTATGCCCATTTTTTTCTATTATTTAATATATTCATCAAAATGGAATCTTTCACTATATTGTACTTTATTATTACTTATTATTCAAGGTTTTTGTCTTTCTTTTTGTTTTACTATATATTATATTTTTATATATATATAGATTCTTTATATAGTCTGACATTTTGTAATTTTAATAATATTAGGGTTGCAAATCAACTCATTTTGCTAGATAGATAAAGAAATTTCAATGAAATGTACTATCTATTTGTAGGGAATACAAATTCGAAAGGAGACATCATTATGTCGAAGTTGCAAAATAATATCATTGTTATCAAAACTTTCGAGGACTTTATTTTAACTGTTTATGTTGTAATTTATGATTTATATCATCAGTTTGCCCCGTCTGAAGTTACTTACAGACTGCATATCCTGGATGCCAAATTGTCTAATCCAAAACTCATCGCTATTTGCATTTGTTGTGAGTTGGCTGGAATTTATTCGGAAAATGCTTGTTTTTTTCTTTTGTCAAAAAAATTACCACCATCTTTTTTCTAACCTTTGCAGCCGAAGCCGTTTTAACAGAACAAGACGTGCGATCCCCTAGACAACGGAGGTGCTACGTCAGAAAAGGGATTTCTGCTTTTCTCAACCGTCCAGCCGGTATTTTGTGATTGATAGTTTTCCACATACAATCTGTAAATTTGGAAGATCACAATACCTACCGCTCATTTCATGGCTATGGTGTGTATTATGAAAAATGTCTTTCAAAAAAACTTATTTCGTCTATAAAGTTCATGCCATGATCACTTTGGAAGTCTAAATTGCCACATTTAATATCACACCGCATTTACGAATGACCGGAAGATCTGAGAGATATCGTTGAGGACCAATCGGATCTTGTGATTCTCAATGACAAAGGCTATGTTAGAGAAATCTAGTGCATCAGTTGATTTTCAAATTACAAAAACATGTAGAAGCATGGTTCCCCATTGAGTGAACAACTAAATGCCTAAAGCATGTTGGCAAAAAATTTTCAAGTCCTGTGTGCTGGTGTTAGAATATAAATAGTACAAAATCTTCACAACAGTTTAAAGAGTATGCAGTACAGTATCGATTGAATCATCCAGAATTGCCATTTCGCAAGGCAGCAAAGAATCTGGGAGTCAGTGAATCTGCGCTGAAAAACTGGATGAAAGTAGTAAAAGAACATGACGGTCCGGTCCCTACCCGTTGTTCTGGTAATTGAACAAGTGATAAAGAAAAAAAGATTGTCAGATTACATCGTAAATTACAAGATAGGAAGGATGCTCTTGAAGTGTTAAAAAAGCAAACGTTCCAGATTGCGTACCTATAATTTTATCACCCCATGCGAAACCACAGCAGCGTAAAAAGCGAAGAAGAAGTTCTATATACATATGTTTATAACTGTATTTAGAAAATTGAGTGGGGATTATAGGAAGTATCGAATATTACAAGATGAGTTCTCTCTTGTAATATTATAGTATAATGAACTCAAGACTTTCGCATTTTATCTTATAGAGAAAATTTAATGTATTCTCTTTAGTCTTGACTTTTTATTTATATGTCTCATAATATGTATATGAATTATAGAATGTGGGCTCCTCTTTTCAATGGACTATTATTATTTCATTACATTAGGCAAATGATGATACGATTTTCCCTTTGTTTAACTTATGAACCATACCTCACCATAACATTTTATAATTCACTGTAACTTTATATAATACATTACACTATATGTAGATTTTAGATAAGGAAATATATTATGATTAAAGTTGTATGCTTCGATATTGGTGGCACTCTTATCCCTTTATCTTCACCTTCTTTTATAGATTCTCTTGCTTCACTAATCAACCATCCTTCCATGGGACTTGAAGCAAAACTAATCCAATATTTTGGAATCCAAAAAGGGGATATTGAATCTTTCTGCAAAGATTTAAATATATTAAACAAAAAATCAATAATTGAAAATTTTATAAATAACTACAAACCACTTCAAGAAGTATTTGATGATGTACTGCCTACACTTCAACATTTATACAAGCAAAATTACATTTTAGCCACATTAAGTAATGCTATTTCCATCGAACCTTCTAGTTTGGAATTTTGCGAGCTTAGTAATTATTTTTCATATAAAATTTATTCATATGACTGTGGTTTCAATAAACCCTCTAAGGAAATCTATTGTTTACTAGAGAACATGCTACATATTTCTTCTAATCAGATTTTATATGTCAGCAATTCTCTATTAGATATACTGGGAGCCTACCGTAGAGGATGGTATTGCATTCTTATAACCAGGGAAAACAAAATACCTTTTTCATACGATTCAAATAAACCCAGGCTATTTTTCATTAACCACTTAAAAATGGTACTAGAGATAATTGAAACCATCTAACCGAAAATGTTTTTTAGAATTTTATTGTTAGCAAATACTATATTTCTAACTGATGCAGACTAACTCATTATCTTTTTTACTAATCAGAACCATTTAGAAGTTTCCTCAAAAAATTTTTTTGGGGGAAAATAGAAAATTAGATTATTTAAACCGTTCAAGGACAAATACTATAATTGATTGCAATAAGACTATATAAAATATGAGCG
Source organism: Coprococcus sp. HPP0074 (assembly GCF_964238105.1). Classification (NCBI taxonomy): domain Bacteria; kingdom Bacillati; phylum Bacillota; class Clostridia; order Lachnospirales; family Lachnospiraceae; genus Coprococcus; species Coprococcus sp. HPP0074. The sequence goes on from NZ_CAXSKS010000011.1 coordinate 47,912, forward strand.
GGAAAGAGAGTAATCATTTAATCCAAGGAAAACCCCGCTTATCTTTATACAGGGAAGTCAATCAAAAATCAACTGTCCTGTATCTTAAAAATTCAGTTTTTCCATGTAAGATTGATACACTTTATCTCGCACCCTTAAAAATATAAATACACCGCATAAATACGGAATATTTTGTACTTTGAGGTTATTGTTTCCAGTTTCTTGTGTCGCCTCACCCACAAGCGGGCGTGGCGATATATCTTATGACCGTCACCATAAACAACCACTCCATCGATTTATGAAATTTTGAGCGTATCTTTCGGATAAACTAGAATTTTCTTATCCAAAATGAAAAGGATTAATTACATCAAACAAAAATGTAAAAACCATCACAAATGCTCCCATCAACACAGTATCCTTCAGAGTGTTCCGTTTCAAAACGATTTATCCTCTCCTCCTTTCCATATCCTGTTCCAAATATCTCGGTATCGGTTTTCCAGATTTCACAGCAATCGCAATCTGTTTTTCCCGCAATCTCTTGATTACTGACTCTTTTTTCTTTGGTTTCTTTTTTGTTAATCCTTTTGGTTTCTGTGCCAGTTTCCTTTCCCCCTTTTTTTCTTCTGTATTTTTCAGATTGTTCACCTGGCCGTCCACCATATTATAATTTCCTTCTATTCCGGATTCCCATCTTCTCTCATAAGTGCCATTCTCAAAAAATTTCTGATAATGTTCCAGCCTGTCTTTATGTTTTTGATGCTCCTTTTCCTTTTGTTCCGGATGCTTCATAAGTTCATGAAGTTTCTGTTTGGTTTCTTCATCGAATCCATTCCGACATTCCTCCATGATCATCTTCCCATAATTATCTAAAATGATATAGGCAACCTGCCTGTGATATTCTTGATGCTCCATAAGGTAAAACTGTTTCCCATCAATAATGATATCATCCGTAGCCATCCAATTTCCCGGCTTTCCACTAATATGGTAGTTTTCTGTATCCAGCGTAACCAATGTGCCGGAAGGGTTTAATCGAATGAAACCTGATAAAAGCTGCGGATAATCTTCATTGACATAATAGCAATGTATTTCTCCATTCTGGTTCAATACAAGCACGTCACTGACTTCGCAGGACTCTTTCATACGCTTCCATAAAGCAATTACCGTCTCTCCTGGTAATAATGGTCTGATATCCATCTGCCGGTAATGTTCGATCCTTATTGGTAGTTTCTTACTCACCGCTTCCTGATAGGAAAGATGCCAAAGCACTCTCCCATCTGAATGGCGATCCACACGATAAACTGCAAACTGATTATTCTTCATAGCCGTCATCCTCCAGGTTATTCAGATAACGATTCAGATCCAGGGAATAATAATATTTATCTTCGATCATCTGTAACTTACTGATCGCAGATGCAATCGTTTCCAGCAGATCGTCTTCCAACGGATCTTCTTTCGTTTCTTCCAATGCCTCTAAAGTGTCTTTCAAAATATCTATCGTATCTTTTCTAGTGTTTTCCTGGAAAAGAGCCACAACCGCCAATTCATCTTCTTCAAATGTTACTTTACTCATAAGCTCATATCCTCCCTTCTTTTTTGAGATTTGGTTTTCTGTATCTCTCCTTTTTCTTCTTTTGGTCTGGTTTTCTCTACATTCAGAGGCTTTTCTTCGATATATTGTTCTACACGTTTCAGGGCTTCCTGCACCAACTTATTCTCCCTGTAAAATGGTATGGAATCTAAAATCTCTCTTTGTGATTTTCCGGCAACCATCAGATCCATCATTCCGTCATAATCACTGCCTTCCTGCAAGTTAAATCCAACAGATTTTATTCCATTCATTCGTTCTGCAGGTATCTTCTCATACGCTTCTAAGGCTTCCGGCAGACTAAGATCATGATGAACTTCTCCTAATACCGGAAACTCTGAACATTCTGCCGCATAAAAGCTGATACAGCTCGTTTGTTCTAAAATATCCTTCTTCTGAATATCACTTTCCATTCCAAGTATCTTTTTTCTCTCTTCCACAAAATCCGGAAGTTCCTGGAATCCAAAGCGGTCTACAAAATATGCCTTCATCTCCCCATTCTGATTCATAATCACAACATCACTGACAGACAGGGAGTGTGCCTTATAATCTGCCGGTGGATCATCATTAAAAATACTGTAAACCGCATTCATATCTTCATCTGGCAGATACAAGCTGGAATAAATACATCGATACTGATCAACAGTTACCGTGATTCCTTTTTCCTGCAGGTCTTCCATTCCCACAAATAATTGATCTCTTCCAGGTCCATTTTCATCTAAATGATAAATTGAGAGCCTGCATTCTTTTCTTGTAAACATCATTTCTTCAAAACTCTGTTCAAACCGTTCTGGATATATTACTCGCTCTACACGTTCTTTCTGAATCGAATCTCCTTTTTCTATAATTGCTTCTACCCATCGTTCCACTTCATTCCAGGATTTTGCAAATAAATGTCCCTGCATCCTATGAGTGCCGTCCGAAATAAACTGCAGATGTTGGGGATTGCTTTCTTCTTTTACAAAACGGTATCCGGCAGCTTCTACTGCAGCAAGTAATTTCTCTTGTTTCTGTTCCAGCATCATTTCTATTTTTCCTGTCAGTTCATCGATCATTTCTCCGGCTGTCTTACGGATCACATCCATAGAGGCTTTCAGTTCTCTCATTTCTTTTCCACTGCTCCAACCTGCAATATACGGAAAACTGTATTCTGACGTATCCAGTTCAAAGGCAGAACACACACAATATGCGACTGATTCTGCTTCCACTTCTTTTGTTAGCCGGTCCTTCTCAATGCCCTGGCTTTCCATGATCTCCTTGTCATGTAACCTTGCATGTGCGGTTTCATGGATTGCTGTTTTTAAAGTCTGGCTCTGGCTCATATCTTTTTTGATCACGATTTCTTTATCCAGGTTGTGATAATAACCGTTTGCAGATCCTTCGATCGCATCGAATCGTATCGGTACTGGTGAGATTTCCCGGATTGCTTGCAGGAATAAATCATAATCTTCTACTGTCGCTGTCAGGATTTCAGGAGCAAGTGTCTGGATCGGTTCTCCCGTGGTCTGTTCAATATCAAATACTGTGATCGCCTTAAAACAAGGAAGTGTGACCTCTACCTCTTCTGTTTTTGGTTTTCCATCCGGACCGATCACCGGTTTCTGATCCTGATCCAATACTGCCTGCTCCTTTTTCCTTTTGATCGGCGTCGGTGCGATAATGGTAATTCCCTTCTCCCCTTTTTTTACCTGTCTGCCCATAGACTGCCAGTTTCGATATCCAGTTACTAAAGTGGCATCCGGTCTTTGCATGGCGATCAACAGCGTATTATTAAAAGAATAATTATGAAATTTTGACATTGTTTTCAAATATTCCTGATAACGTTCACTGGTAAATAATTCTGTAACTCCTGTTTCCAGGTTTTGCATGATACTGTCCATATCTTTCCCCTGTATGGGAAGTAATTTTGTTTTCGTTAATTCTTCGCTCATTCATTTCCTCTCTTTCTCCTTAAAAAAACCCCCCATACAGCCTGTGTGTATGAGGGATTCCCATCTTATTTTTATACGGACTCTACACTTCTATAATTCCATATCATGTTTCTTTGGTTTTGGATGTTCCATCTTTTGTTCTCTTCCAACTTTCTCATTCTTATTCATTTGGATTACCTTCTGGCGTTTTTCAAATTTATCAGCTCTTTCAAACACACGTTGTTTTGCGTCATAATGATATACATCGCTCGTAAGCTGCTCTTCTTTAAGAACTTGATTGATATTTATCTCTTGAACCATACTTTTCAAAGATAAATAATCAAAATCCCCTTTATCCGGAAGAACGATAGTTTCGTGAATGGACGATGGTAAAATAAAAAAGTCTCCTTGAAAGCATTCCCCTAGTTGTTTCATTACTTCCGGATAAAAAATAGCACTTGCTCCATCCATTGTCTGCTGATTTGTAATCACAAACATCGGTTCACCTTCTTTCAATCCTTCCGAAATCACCTCTTTCATATCCTTTAAATCTTTATCTTTCATAACTGGTTTGTCCTCACCCACAATTATCTGGGCAATAATATTTTTCATAGCATCCACATACAAAGGCATTATTTTCGGACTATTTTTCATTGCATCTGCATGAAGTTGTTTCTCACTAATGCCATAATGCGTTAACATATCATTTGTGATTGTCGTAGAACCTCTTCCTATATCATCAACACTGATAGCAAGATGATATGTAATTGCCAAATCTTCCTTTATTTGGTGAGGTACCTTCTGAAGTATTTCTTGATTTCTTTCTGCTGAGGACACACGGATGAACAGCTTATCTTTTGCATTCTCATATTCTGTGATATTCTTAAGATCAAACTGTTTCGGTGAATCAAGCATCACTCCTGTAATATTTTTCATAATGCTTTCCATAGAGACTTCTGGGTTTGACTGATACATTTCATATAACTGATTCAAATTAAAGGTCGGCGCCATGATCTGATTTTCTTTTAAGACCGTGATTCCGAGATAATTCTCATTTAATTTCCTCACTTCTTCGATTCTTACCTGTGCATTTTCGTACTCTCTTGGAAGAAATAACTTGATTCCTCCTTTTACTTCGTCAACAAACTGATTAAAATCCATAATCTATTCCTCCTTCTATTTTCTCTTATTTTTCTTCGTTGTTTTTCTTTCCGGGAAAGATAAGGAAAATGTCACTCTCCCGTTTTCATCGGCTTCCATATGCAGTTCTGCTTCAAAATACAGATCTTTCTTTCTGGAATACAGATCCTTCACATGAACACTTCCATTCTTCAGAAGCTCAGCAGCCATCCTGGCATCCATATCCTTTTCCATACTCTGTAAATACTTGTTTTCTTTCCAGAGACAAAAATTACATTCACGGTTACCGCAATAGAAATTTTTCTTTCCTTCATAGACCAGACCGCCACAGACCGGACAGGTTCCCACGCTCTCTTTTTTCTGGAACCTTCGCGTCTCTTCTTCCGGAATGGAGTCACAATGATTCAGCATCATGGAAAGCAGCTTTTCGATACCTGTCATAAACTGCCCCGAAGCCATCTTTCCCTGCTCCATCTCTAACAGTTGGTTTTCCCATTCGGCTGTCATGGTGGCAGACTTCAAGAAATCCGGTAAAATATCGATCAATACCTTTCCGTCTTCTGTTGGAAGGATCTGTTTGCCTTTTCGTACCGCATACTGGGAAGCGATCAGTTTTTCTATGATCCCTGCTCTTGTTGCCGGAGTGCCCAGCCCTTTCTTTTCGGTATCTTCCTCAAATTCTTTATTTCCTGCGGTCTCCATAGCTGCAAGCAGGGTATCCTCACTATACGGTTTCGGTGGTGCTGTAAAATGTTCCGTCTTCGCTGCGGATACGTTGTAAAACTTATGATCTGCTTCTACTTTTGGAATGCGGTCCTTCCCTGCATCCGCCGGGTTTTCTATAGCAAGTCCATCCTCATTCTTAAAGCATTCCTCATACAACTTCCACCCAATCTGTTTGACCACTTTTCCTTTTGCTTTAAAAATTTCATCCTGACATCGTACTTCCACCTCTGTCTCCATGAATACATGATCTTCTTCCATTGCTTCTACGGTATGTACTGCGATCAGGAATAAAATCTTTTGTTCCCAGTCTCTTAACTTAGAGAAGTCAAATTCTGCAAGTTCTACTGTAGGAATGATTGCATGATGATCCGATACTTTCTTGTCATTCAGCACCTTCTTTACCTCCGGTGTTTTGGGCTGGTCAAACGGTCCCAGCAATTGATATTTCTCATGGATCTTACGGATCACTTGTTTCGCTGTTTCTTCCATATCACTTGTCAAATACTGGCTGTCTGTTCGCGGATAAGTGATCAACTTCTGCTCATATAGGCTTTGTGCCGCATTTAATGTCTGCTGAGCAGTCATTCCATAAATACGGTTTGCCTCTCTCTGCAGTGTTGTCAGATCATACAGTTTCGGCGGTTTTACCGTCTTTTCCTTTGACTCCACCTTTTCCACAATCGCATCACTGCCCTGACAGGTTTTCCACACTCTTTCTGCTTCTTCCACATCGAAGATTTTCTTCTTCTCTGCGATCAGTCCATCACAATCCAAAACCACATTAAAATATTTTTCTTTTTTGAAACCGGAGATCTGCTTCTGTCTTTCGACAAGCATGGAAAGTGTCGGCGTCTGCACGCGTCCAACTGCCAGCTTTTTAAAATATTTTGTTGTGTAAGCTCTTGTCGCATTCATGCCGACAAGCCAGTCTGCCTGTGCTCGGCAAACCGCCGCTTCTGCCAGATTATGATAGGATTCTCCGGCTTTCAGATGTCCCATCCCTTCTAAGATCGAAGAGCTTTCCAAAGAACTGATCCATAATCTCTTGACCGGCTTTTTACTTCCAGACAGATCATATACATGCTTAAAGATCAGTTCTCCTTCCCGTCCGGCATCACAGGCATTTACTACAAACTCGATATCCGGGCGGTTCAGCAGCCTTTTCAAAATATAGAACTGTTCTTTCTTATCTTTGGATACTGCCAGTTTCCATTCTTCTGGAATGATCGGAAGATCCTCATACAGCCATCTGGTGAACCTTTCATCATAAGAATCTGGTGGAACATATTCTGCAAGATGGCCAAAACACCAACTGACAATGCAGCCCTTTCCTTCCAGATACCCTTCTTCTTTTTTTGATGCCCCGATCACTTCTGCAATCGCTTTGGACACGCTTGGTTTTTCTGCAATTACTAAATACATAACTTATTACCTCCTTCATATAACGAAAGGAAACGCCCCAAAAATACAGGGCGTTCCACTCATTTTTTTTATTTTTTATTCATTTTCTTCTTCCCGATCTTCAAATTCATCCTCATTGATGATCTCCAATCCGTCACTTGTTTCCAGTCCTTCCTCTTCAAAATCCTCTTCTTCCTCTTTCTTTGGCTTATAGATCTTGAAGTAGTAATAAGCTGCAACTCCACCTAACGCAAGAATAAGGATTGCTGCCATTGCTCCCATATTCGCTTGTGGCATCTTCTCTTTTTCTGGCTTTGCTATCTCTTCTTTTTTATCGGTTTCTTCGGTTTTATTTTCATCGATGACTACCTGCGGAGTGGGTGTGACAGTTGCCGTCTCTTTTTCCTGATCCACAAATTCCTTCAGATCATTTTCATCTACCTGAGATAACAGATATACATTCTGGGAGGTAGAACTACGGTCAATCACAAGATAAAAGGTATTGTTATTCTTTGTTGTGATCGTAAGAAATTCTTTACTGGATCCATTCTGGATATCATCTTGGACTTCCCCATTTCCCAGTTCTGTAAAAGCATCTTCTTTCTTCTCTGTTGTATTATTTTCCGGCAGAACCCCCTTATCTGCCGGCTTTTCTGTTTCTTTATTCTGTACCGCCTCCGTCTGTGCCGCTTCTGTATTTGTCGTCTCTGCCGACGGATCCACATATGCAAAGGCTGTTGTGGATACGGAAAAAAGCACCATAACGCCTAACAATACTCCTGCCACTTTCTTATTCAGTTTTTTCCATTTCACCATACGGATGTCCCTCCTCTTTCTTTTCTGTAAATACAAAGGAGCCTGTTCCTTCTTCCTCAGACTCCTGGCTGACCTGAAATTTTACGGTTCCTTCCTGGATTCCATTCAGAAGATCATGCAGGGCATGACTGTCTAATTTCATTCCACGGATGCTTTTGATCATCTCATTATCTTCTTCCTGTTTTAAAGCAGCATGAAGTCCTTTGAGATACTGCTGAAGATCAGCGATCTTCTGTTCTGTCTTATGGATCTCCTCCATATATTTCTTGATTTTTTTATTCAAATCTTTCACTCTCCTTTTCTTATGGCAATCTGCCAAAACACATAAAATGTTGCTGCCAGTATGCTGTACCGATATTGGAATAATGGATCGGATCCCCACAATGGATCATCATGTTATTTCCCACATAGATACCCACATGGCTTGCTCCTGGCGTACTGTACGTTCCCTGGAAAAAGATCAGATCCCCCGGCTTTGCATCTCCCGGAGAAACAAACGTACAACTGTTTCGCAATCCCTCTGCGGTCTGCCTTCCCAGATTCCATCCGTTTCCACAATGATTGATCACATAGGATATAAATCCGGAACAGTCAAATCCAGAAGGAGAATATCCTCCCCATACATACGGGACTCCCAGATATTTCTCAGCTTCCCGGATCATTCGGGCAAATTCTTCATCCTGTAATGCTTCCGGCGGTATCTCATAACTCATTCCGTCCGAACCGGAGCCTGTGGAGATATTTCCTATATCCCACAAGTAATTTCTGTTTCCATAGGTGGTATTCAAAGCATTGTATAGGATCATCTGTTCCTCATTCAGATTGGCTCTTGCGACTGCGTCAAATCCTGTATTCCCTAAGGTTACATACAAGATCTTTTTCGTTGTTGTATTCGTTACCGTCACTTCATTGCTTCCGTTACTATCCGCAATAGACGCTTCCCAGGTCTTATGACCATGTGCGGATGCTGCGCTATGATTATCATAGTAAACATCGAACTGCACCCCATATCTTGCAAAGGCTCCCGTATCCTCTACGGTATATTCCACGCCATTCATCACAATCTTTGTTCCCATCGGAACAAATGGATCAGAAGCATCTACCGCAATCGTATGGTTTGCGGTTGGATAAACGCCACTCGCTGTAGGACCGCCTGACCATTGTCCACAACAGATGGAACAATTACAGTAACCGCTGGTAACTACGTTTCCTAAGGATTCCCCTACCCGTACCGTCTTCGTTTCTGTCACGGTTTCTGTTTTGCTTTCTGTATCCAAGCTGTACTGTGCTTCAAATAAAGCCTGTAATTCATCCTTGATATCTTCAAATTTCCAATCCCCATATTTTGCTGTCAGATAGGAGATTAGATGATACGGATTATGAGCGATCTCGCCTACGTTGTACTGGTATTCATCATAGTCCGGATGGGTAGTTTCCATCTCATTGATCTGCTGGTTCAAAGCCGTTTCCAAAGAAACATAGTAGTTCTCAGCCGCATAGATATCTTCATCTGTTCCCGGATATGTGGTGATCTTGATCACAGAGCCGCCCCCTTGTATGGAAGCGCTGCAGCTTCCCAAAGATACTGCTACGATCAGAAATAAAAGCACAAAAATACCGGCGCTGAAAAATACAGCCCGATTCCGCTTTACAATCTCTTTTAATACGATCTTCGCTTTCACGGTTATATTCTCAACGCCGGCAACAGTTGCCGCCCCGCCTGCACTGCCTGCAGATTTCCCTTTTCTGGCAGCCCGATAGGCATCCTTATATCGTTTTCTCTGGAAAAAGCGGTTCAGAACCCTTTTCTTCTCTTCCGACTTTTTGGCCGTTTCCTCCGCCCCTGCTTTCCCCATGCTGTCACTCATACCAAATTTTAACTTTTCTCCGGTTTCATCCAGATGATATCCTCTCCGGTTTGCTTTTACATCTGCACGCTGACTCCGAATCTGTGCATATCGCAGACCTCTTATCGCTGTTTCGGTCCCTCTTTCTGCAAGCCGGACTGTCTCTGACGAAACATTCTGTTCCTCTTCTTCCTGATCCGATACTCCTTTTGAAATTGCATCCCTTACCGCATACCTGCCAATGGTTCTGCCCGGTTTCATCCCTGAGCCTTTTACCATCTGATTTTCCTCATCATCAAAGCATAACCTTCCGTATTTTTTCTGCTCTTTTCTCATCTGTTTCTGGATCTGCTTTTTCCGGATCTTTTTCTTCTGTCCGGTCAATGAATCATCTTCCGGTATCTTCGCATGTTCCCGAAACTTTTTCTTGTATTTGGGGGATTCTCCAAATACGTTTTTCTCCCCAAATTCCTCTCCGTTTAACACGTATTCTTCTAAAATAGATTCCTCGGATACTGCTTCTTTTCGCAAAGAGGATTTTCGGATCTGCTTTTTTTGCAGATTCCGTTCCTCGCCTTGTCCATCTGACAGCTTGTCTTTTTTCTTTTCCCGGTCAAAAACAAAGTCCTGTTTCATTTCCGGCGGTCTGCCCCGGCTTTTATGGCTGATATCTTTTACGGAACCATCTGCCAGATTTTCTTCCGTCAGACCGTCTCTTGTCATTTTACTTACAACTTTCTCTCTTCCTTTCAGTTCTTTCCCTGCCAAGACTTCCGCCTCCTTCCTTTTCTCTTTGTTCCACTTCTTCAGGCTTTGTTGTCATCAGAGAATATAACTTCAGGGACTTATCAAACTTATCCTTAAACGGAATGATCGTTGTCCCATAAAAGAGAAGTCCTTCTCCTTCCCCGGAATTCGTAACATAAGACAACTGATACGGTGAGATATTTAATTGTTTTGCCAGAATCTGCCGGTCACCTGCAGCCTGATTTAACATCAAAATAAAGTCACTGTTTTCAAAAATATTTTCAATCTCCCGGCTGGAAAGGAGGTCCTTTATATTCTGCGTAATTCCAGTCGGGATTCCGCCCCACTTCCTAAACCTCTTGAAGATCTCTACCGAATAAGATGCCGTCTGCTCTTCTTTCAGAAGGAGATGGAATTCATCGATATAGTACCAGGTAGATTTTACGCCACGGTTGACAGTCACCCGGTTCCACACCTGATCCTGTATAATCAGCATTCCAAGTTTTTTTAACTGCTTTCCGAGCTCCTTGATATCAAAGCAGATAATCCTGTTATTCAGCTCTACATTCGTCTGGTGATTAAACACTTTCAAAGATCCGTTGACGTAGATTTCCAGAGCTGTGGCAATCCTCTGTGCCTGAGGTTCTTTCTGTTTGCGGAGACAATCATACAGATCTCCAAGGATCGGCATATTTTCCGGTTTCGGATCAGAAAAATAGTTCTGATATACAAGCGGAAGGCATCGGTCAATGACAGACTTTTCTTCCGCTTCAATTCCATCCCGGCTTCCCATGATCAATTCACAAAGGGATAAAATAAAGTCAGATTTTACTCCCAGCGGATTATCATCCTCAGAATAATTCATGTTGATATCCATCGGATTGATGTAATCCTTACTGTTTGGAGAAATATGGATGACCTGTCCTCCCAAAGCATGAACCAATGGATAATACTCACCTTCCGGATCTCCAATGATAATGTCATCATTGGTCGTAAAAAATACGTTTGTCATTTCCCTTTTTGCTGCAAAGGATTTTCCTGATCCGGGCGTACCGAGGATCAGACCATTAGGGTTTTTCGACTTCTTTCTATCTACCATAATCAGGTTATTGCTGGTAGCGTTCAGTCCATAATACAAAGAATCGCCGCCCATAAATAATTCCTGCGTGGTAAATGGTACAAAAATCGCTGTACTGGTCGTTGTCAGCGCTCTTTTTATCGGAATATGGCTGACTCCAAGGGGAAGGCTGCTCATCAAGCCTTCTTCCTGCTGATAATCCAAACGCTTTAACATACAGTTATATTTCTGTGCAATACCGGCTGTCTGAAAAATCGCATTATCCAATTCCTGCTTGCTTTTTGCGGTATTTAAAAAGAGCGCTGTTACAAGGAACATACGCTCATTTCGTGACTGCAGATCTTCCAAAAGCCGTTTTGCTTCCCCTCCATAGGTATTCAGATCCGACGGAATGATATCCATATCGTACCCTGCTCTTACTGCCTTTTTCTGCTCTTCAATTTTCATTCTGTTGATATCCGTTACTTTACTTTTTACCAGCTTGATCGCCTTCATCTGATCCACAGACTGAATATGCAGATTTACGATCAAGTCCTTATCAATATCCAAAAACTCTGCCAGCATCTTGTCTGTCAGCTCCGGAGCAAGGATCTGTAAATAAGAAACCGCCCCCATCGTATTTCCCATCTGGAATGTCTTCCCTTCCATAAAGACAAAACTGGTAGGCGCTACATAATCTTTTGTATTTAAACCAGTTTTGATCATAGAACCATAATCAAACTGGAAATCCACCGTAGAATCCGGATTAAAGGTTTCATACAAAATCCGTAATCGTTCTTCCCCATTCAGAGGATACGCCATCACACCAAGGATCTTAAAGTTATTCAGGATATCGGATTCGATACGCTCCAGCTTCGGTTTTGCTTCCCGGATATTTTCCGCTTCAATGGAAAAGGTGATGTATTTCGTTTTCACCAAACCATTGTTTCCTCTTGCAAGCTGTTTTTTCAGCATGTTGGCATATTCCATACGGATATCATCATAAGCATCTCCCTGTGGACTGATCTTGATCACCTGCTCAAACTCCTTCATGCTGCTCTTATGATTGATAAAACTGAGCTGAAAATGGATGCTGCTGTCAAAATAATTCAGGAAATCACACCAGTTTTCAAAGATCGCATTCTTATCTTCATTCTGCGCTAACTGATAGTTGATATCGTAAAACCGGATACATTTGGAATAGATATTTCCCTGCACCCGGCAAATACCATCCCTTCCCATTTCTTTATAGGCAATGGTCTGTTGAACGGTAAGTTTCTTTACATCCTTCTTTCCATTCGTCTTTTTATTTGAGGCTCTTTTTCTTTTTCTTACCACCGCTTTTTCCCCCTTTCCTTTCTTCTTTTTTCAAAGTTTCCTGATCTTCTCCATCCGGATCCAATTCATAATAGTTTTCAGTTTCATATTTTCTGACAGATGGCCGGATAAATTTTACCCGGATCACATGCATCAATACATCTTCCAGATGCATTCCATCTTTCTCATACATGGCAAACAAAAAGGCCGGCAGCATCATAAGTACCATAAGGACTGCAGCATTATTGATCCCAATTGCATTTCTAAAGAGAAAATAACAGGGAATTCCCATAGCTGCTCCAATACTAATACAGATCAGTTGCCTTTTCGTAAGATTAAATGCCACTTTATTCTTTACTTTTGTTAAATCTTTCGGCACACTCACATACGCCATGTGTTTCACTTCCTTTCTTTTTAATGTGCATTAAAGACTGACTTACTGAGTGATCCTGTCTTGAACAGACTGAAACATAAGATCACTGTATATGCCATTACACCAAATAATGAGGAACTCAGATTATCTGAAAACTGGATGCCTGCCACTAATACTGCATAAATCGCAACACATACCATCATCAGAAATGCCTGAAATGCCAGGGCAAAGAGTCCTCTGAAATAATTCGTTCCGATCTGTCCCCACTCTCTGTTGCTCATCGTTGCGAATGGGATCGGTGCAACTGAGGTATAAAGGTAAATTTCTATCATACGGACATACAAGATAACCGTGATCAGTACAGACATGATCTTCATACAGAAACTTACGAGCAAAGTTTCCAATGCCAATATCACAAGTTCTCCGATCTCCATGCTTTCCAATGTAGCCGATAAATCTGTGATCGCAGAGCTGATATCAATGGATGTATCTCCGGAAACCAGCCCTGCCGCCGAGTTTACGACGCTTTGTCCTACATCAAAGACTGCCATCGTGATGGTAAACGTATTGCTTACCAGATAAACGGCGATCCACATTTTTACAAAATACTTAAAAAACATCCATGTATCAATATCATGCATATTATTTCGCTCTGTCAGCATGGAGATCAGTTCATAACACAGTACAAAGGTTATGATGATACCTGCAATCGGCATGATGACTGAATTTGACAGTCCTTCGATCATACTAAAGATACTGCCATTCCATCCTTGTGGCGTCTGTCCAACCTGGCCCGCAATCTCACTTGTCTTCTGATTGACATCCGTAAACATGCGGTCCAGGTTAGAATTGATCATACCTGTTAAAAGTTCCCTCATCCACTCCTCAATCGCATCAAAAATTTGATTGAACATGGATCTCTACTCCTTTCCTTTAACCAAATAATCCACTCAAAAGCGGAATCAACTGTGTACCGATCAGGATCACACCACCGCCACTCATAAGCTGCTTAATTCCCTGTGATTTTGCACCCGGATTATCATTTCCGTAACCTTCCATCAGGTTGATGACTCCCCAGACACCAAGACCTGCACCAATCGCTACGACTAATGTCTGTAAGATTGTAATTGCACTTCCAAAAAATCCCATATTCTTTTCTGAATAAACGCTGTTTCTATGGTCTGTCAGCGTTTCCTCTCTCCTTTCCCTATTATTCAGACCTCTTTTTTACCTGTTTTATTTGCAAGGTGATCTTATTTTTATCTTCACTTCCTTCTCCTTTCTGCCTGATCATCAGGACTTTTTCTTAAAAAAACGCAAAAAAAGAGCACATAGATGGATATCTACATGCTCTAACACTTTTTATTTAATTTTTAATACTACACTTCAATTTGACAATCCATGTGAATAATAGTTTCCACATTCAAGAAAAAATTGCCTTGAAAATAGCACTATAATTATGAGTTCCTATTTTTAAATTTGCTGATAATTGTAGTTATACCAACTGTAATAAAAGAAATCAAACCACTAAACACGCATAAAAATCCAATTGGGACAAGAAAGAAATTCTCATGCAGCACCCCTTGTGCATCAATATACTCTACCGACAGTCCCTTCACAAGAAGCAGTATAATTCCAATTAAAATCAAGAAACTGCCTATAATCGAGCACACCATATTATACTTGGCTCTTCTGGTTTCACTTCCATCTTTGATTACTTTTTCTGTCATGTTGTTCATTTCATTTTCTCCTTTAATCAAATAATCCAGAGATATTTGAAACACATCAGACATCAAAATAAGCATTCCTATATCTGGAAGATTTTTGTTATTCTCCCAGTTTGAAACAGCTTGTCTACTCACATTCAGTTTCATAGCAAATTGTTCTTGTGTCAATTTTTCTTTTTGACGAATGCTTTTAATTTGTTCTCCAAAATCCATGTATTTCACCTCCGTGTTTCCAGTCTATAATTCAACCAAGTTTTTTTCAAGAAAGTGCCTCTTGCATATCAAAAAAACAGACGCAAGAACCTCTTGCATTCCTATATTGAGGCTAATATTCCCTTCTCCAACATTTAAATTTCCCATTTTATCTATTTCCTTTTTTTTACTGATATATCTTCCAGCAAAACTATAAAAGCACAAAACATTATTAACCAAAAATTAGGGTACATTGCCATTTCACCTTCACAACTTGAAATTTAGTTCAATTCAAATTTGTTTTTATAAAAGAATATCACATTTCTAACCCAAAAGATACTCTTTTTAGTTTACTTCTTCCTCTATCACTTCTTTCACATCCTCTTCTGTTACATTTACTTCATACATCTCAAACTCTGTATTCTGAGAAAAGACCAGTTTATGCTCCAGATATTTTTCCACATCAAACGCATTCCTTTTATCCGCATCCGACAATTCCTTATATCTCTTATGCTTTGTGATATCATATTTGTTACTAAGAAATGGCCGTACGCCTCGAAGCTGTAAGATACATTTATTTCCATCCATTACAGCCAGTTCATCCCGGCTCATCAATTCTTTCCCTGTCTTCTGATAATTCAAACCATAGGACTGGCTTGTTCCTCTGGTATCAGAGGTATTGTAAAGATCGATGGTCTCTTTTCCCAGTGTTTCCGAGATTTCCTTTAACGTGGAACTTTCTTTTCCTCCAAGAAATAATACGGTATCGCAATTCCCCGTGATGGTTTCAGCAGCATCCTTATAAATGGTTTTTAACTGACTCTGCGACTGTAAAATAATAGAGGCGGAGATCTCACGGCTTCGAATCGTTGCGATCAGTTTATCAAATTTCGGGATCTGACCAATATTACTGAACTCATCCAGCAGTAATCGCACATGGTACGGAAGTCTTCCACCATGCTCATCATCTGCTTTATCACAGAGCAGATTAAAAAGCTGTGTGTACATGATCGCCACCACAAAGTTGAAAGTATCATCAGTATCACTGATAATGACAAACATTGCTGTCTTCTGATCCCCGATCATATCCAGCTCCATCTCATCATAGGACATAATCTCCCGAAGTTCCTGGATATCAAATGGAGCAAGTCTGGCGCCGCAGGAAATAAGGATCGACTTTGCTGTTTTCCCGGCAGCCAGCTTATATTTTCGATATTGCCTGACTGCAAAGTGTTCCGGATTATCTGCCTCTAATTCTTCAAACAGTTCATCTACCGCATTCTTAAATTCTTCATCTTCCTCTCTCGTCTCACTGGCATTGAAGAATTCCAGAAGAGTAGAAAAGTTCTGCTCTTCTTCCGGAGCTTCATACCAGATATAGCCGATCAGGGCAGAGTACAGAAGACGTTCCGCTTTCACCCAGAAATCCTCCGTAGATTTTTCTCCTTCCCCTTTCGTATTTGCTATGATGGTATTTACCAATTTTAAGATATCTTTTTCACTGCGAATGTAATGGAATGGATTATAGTGCATGGACTTTTTAAAATTGATCGTATTCAGCACCTTGATCCGATAGCCGCCATTTACCAGCATCTTTCCGCATTCTACAATGATCGTTCCCTTTGGATCTGTCACCACATAGGATACATGATCTGTCATCTGCATCAGATTGGGTTTGACGTAAAATCTAGTTTTACCGGATCCTGAACCACCAATTACAATAACATTTTTGTTTCTGGCATATTTTGGAGCCTTTGGCCTGCTGTTCATCGTAAGCCGTTCTGTTTCGGTCAGAATGATGTTATTTTCAAACTCCGGATCTTCAAATGGCTCGATATCCTTCCGGTTTCCCCATCTGGCCGATCCATACTCTTCTCCATGACGGAACTTCTTCGCATTCTTCGCTTTATAATACAAGATCAACCGAAAGATAAGGGCGGTCACCAATCCTCCTAACAGATCTTGCATATGAAAGCTTGGAAGCCAATTCGTAAATGCCAGTTGGAAATGCATCAGCATCACACCGATTTTCTCAATCATACTGTCACCAATACAATGGCGGTATAGCCAAAAACATTTATCTGCAAGATAGAAGATGATCAGATACGGAATGCTTAATATCACCACTCTCTTCATCTGGATATTCTGCATCTTTTCCCGGATCATCGTTCCTGCCCTCTGACTTTCTGCTTCGTTTTGACTCTCTGACGATGTTTTGCTTTCCTCTCCTGTGTCTTCTGTAGTTTCTTTCGGACAGAAGATTTTTTCTTTTTAGACTGATTCAGCTCTACGCCTGCATATTCTTTAAAAGCAGCCGTCATCACGTCCACATCTTTCGATTTAAAAAATACCAGATACAATGGCGGTTCCACATAGGAATCCTTTTTCAGACTATAATCAATCCCATATTTCCGGGCTACCCGGTCAAAAGACTTGATATTTTGATCCGTGATCTGGATATTCGTTAGCTGTGCTCCCTGTGCGATCAGTTGTTTTATGGTCTGCTTTCCATGAGGCTTTTTCATCTCCTGTCTTTTTCTTTCTTTTTCTCTGCCCTTTTCCTGTGCTTTTCCCGTTTTGACAGCCTGTTTCACCTGTACCCGCTTCTGTTTCTGTCTGCTCATTCCATCCAGAAATTTTCTCATAGATGCCTTTAGCACGCCGGTACTCATCCGGGTTGTCTGGACACAAAGAGCTATGATTTTTTCATTCACTTCATCCTGCAATTAACCACTCCCTTTCTTCCCTTGATCCTTTGGGGGAAGCAAATAATAACACTGCTTCTCGATGCAGCTCTTTTTTCCCCCTCCCCACCAATAGCAATATTTACAAGACCAGGGTTTTTCTTCACTGTATTTTCTCCCCGGCATTGCTGCATTTGGTTCTACGATCAGATTCTTATCTCTTGTCCTGTCCATCCTCATGTTCCTCCTAAAAAAAGCGTTCACAGATTCCCTCAGGTTTCCATGAACGCTTTCCCTTACATTATTTCTTCTTTATTTTTCTTCCAAGGACTACCACTCCACTTAAGCTCATTCCAAGCACGATCAGCCATAACAGCAAGTTGGTGTTATCCCCAGTCTTTGGAGCATCTTTAGAAGGTTTTCCCCCTTCCGGAGTACTTTCTTTTGGTTTTTCCTCATCTACCATAACAACCTTCTGCACCTCAACGGTATCTTTTACTTCAAATTCCACATCCTTTGCAACCAGATAACCTTCCGGTGCCGTTTCTTCCCTGAGCGTGTACTTTCCGATCGGAAGCATCTCTATATAATGTGCCTCTTCTGTAGATGTCCAGCTTTCTACCACTTTTCCATCTTCATCTAAGATCGTAAGCTTTGCACCTGGAAGTTCTTTTCCTGCGATATCCTGTTTAGAGATCAACACTTTTGTCACATCATCTTTCATTTCCTGTTTCTGGATTTCTGCAGTATTTTCTACTGTAAAGGTAATGCTCTCAGCAGTTACATATCCATCTGCCGGTTTTGTTTCTGTCATCGTATAGGATTTTCCAACGGTCAGTTCCTTAATCACATGGGCTTTCTCTGTAGATACCCACTCATCGATTACATTTCCGTCTTCATCTGTCACCTTCAGATGAGCCCCCGGAAGTTCTTTTCCTGTGGTAAGGTCTGTTTTCGTAAGTTCTACCGTTGTCGGCTCATTTTCAAAAACAAACTCATAGGAAACCTCAGCTTCTTCTGGTTTTCCATACTCAAAAGTGAATTCCTTTTCTTCATTCGATGTCACAAAACCATCCGGTGCATAGATTTCTTTTACGATATAGGTCCCATCCACTGGAAGATCTGCTTTGAAAAGGATCTGTCCATTTTCATCCGTTGTTTTCTGCTCGATCAACGTTCCGGCTTCCATCAGGACTTTTCCATCTCTGCCTTTGATATCTTCTTTTGTAAATAAGCCGAAGATCGCACCTTCCAGCATACGTTCTGTTTCCTTTTCTTTTTTAAGGACCGTTACTTTTATCTTCTGACGGTTGTTCTGCCATTCTTCATCAAAAGTAACCACCGGTGTATCCTGGTCACGATAGGTCAGATCCACAAATCTAGGCTCTCCATCCAGTACAAAACCATGTGCCGTTTTCACTTCCTTCACATAATATTTTCCTACCGGAAGGTCTTCCATTTTTGCGATCCCCTTCTCATCGGTTGTGATCGTGCCTACCAGCTCATCTTTCTTATAATGATCTGCACTTACGCCATCCGCAGCCTTGATATCTTCTGCAGCATAGACTTCAAAGGTGACTTCACTTAAGTTTCCTGTGATATATTCAAAGAAATGTTCTACCGTTCCTTTCACATTATCCAGAAGAGTGATCTTCTCTAAAAATTCTCCCTTTTTGTTGATGATCAGAAGCCCTTTTGGAACCTCATCCTTCATTTCCACTTTCTGTACTTCGGCAGTATCTTTGACCGTAAATGTCACATCCGTTGCTTTCAGATAACCGTATGGAGCAAACTCTTCATGAAGGGTATAGGTTTCTCCGACAACCAGACTCTTGATCACATGTGGCTTATCCTTTTCAGATGTCCATTCATCGATCACATTTCCATCTTTATCCATGACCTTCAATCTTGCGCCCTCCAGCTCTACGCCTGTGGTCAGATCAGACTTTGTGAACTCTGCTGTAGTCGGTTCATTCTTCTTTACGGCCTGTAAGGAAACAATCTTTGTCTCCTGTCCCTGATACTCTGCAACAAATTCCAGCACCTCATCCGAAGAAACAAAACCTTCCGGCGCTTTTAATTCTTTTACATAGTATTCTCCAAATGGAAGATCCAGGGTGCATGTTGCCATACCGTTCTCATCGGATGTCATTTCCTGTAATAAGGTATCTGCTTTCACAAGAACTTTTCCATTTGCCCGGATATCTTTCTTGTTATAGATGCCAAACACAGCCCCGGATAATACCTGTCCATTTTCTGTATCCTGTTTTTCTACGGAAATAGCGACTTTCTGTCTGTCATTTCCTACGATTGCTTCTGCTTCAACGATCGGTGTATCCTGATCCTGATAAGTTAATGCAACCTTTACCGGCTCCGGATTTAATACAAATCCTTCCGGTGCCTTTGTTTCCACTACATAGTATCTTCCAAGCGGCAGATCCTTTGCTACAGCTTTTCCACTTTCTCCCGTTGTGATCGTTGTCACAAGCGTATCCTTTGCATAAAATACGATACGGTTTCCATCTGCATCTTTCTGATGATCCGGAGTGCAGATATCCTCTGCCGCACGCACTTCAAATTCCGCCCCGGAAAGGTACTGTTCTTTATAGATAAAGTCGTTCTCAAAATCGGAAAGCATCTCACCTTTCTTATACACAACAATATTTCCCTTTACCGGCTGATCTTCATAGGAAACTTCAATGATCACATCTCCACTTACTCCATCTACTTCATAGGCAGTATCCGAATCCACGGTGATCTCTACATAGTTTTTGTTCACAACATATCCATCCGGTGCTGTAACTTCTTCAATACGATAGTGCCCGATCTCTAAGTTTTTCGGTAAGATCAGGTATCCCTGGCTATCCGTAAAGAAAGATTTATGGACTGTGACCGTAGGATAGGTTGTTACCTGTTCCACATATTTCTTATGATCCAGATCATAAATTTTAAATTCTGTGCCGGCTACTAACACCGGTTTCTTTGTTTCATCATCTTTTTTGATGATCTTTAACTTTGCGGAAAATTCTTTGTCTAACAGCACCTTCCAAACCTGCGGTTTATCCGGATTGTTTTCACGGATGGTAATCTCAAAATCCTCTACCGGTTTATAGTTATGAGGCGTGGTTGTTTCTCGTACAATATACGTTCCGTATGGAAGCGGAATACTGCACGCATACCCTTTCTCATCTGTGAACATTTCCGTTTTACCATCTGCTGTAAGGATGACTGGCTCTGCATGGGAAAAATCATAACTTCCATCTTCTTTTTTCTCTAGGCTGCTCTTTAAGTAAGCGCTGAAACCTGCCCCTTTTAACAGATCTGCATCCGTTTCTCCATTGTTCGCAGCTTTTATGATCTGGAACGGCTGTTTCATAACAAGTTCTGTTGATTTCATAGTACGTTCTATCGTTGGAACTGTGCCACCTTCATAAGAACATTCCACATCATGCTCTGTCTCGTCTAACAGATATCCTTCCGGCGCCTGGATCTCTTTTACAAAATATTTTCCAAGATACAGGTCTTTTACCACAGCATCTCCCTTCTGATCTACTTTTAAGGTAGATACAAGATCACCGGCTTTATGGAGAATTTCTGTTGTTCCATCCGGATGTACAATGTTTTCTCTCGCATAAAGGCCATACACCGCACCTTCTAAAGTCGCATCTCCTTGTGGATTTGCTCCTGTTTGTGCATCTTCTTTGATCAGATGGATCTTTGCATAAGTACGTTCATTCAGAACATTCTTTGTACTTGTTTTACCGATATTGACATCTACCGGATAAACAGTTGGATCTGCCTGATAATTTGCCGGTGGCTGGATCTCTTTTACATACACAACATCCTGTGTTTTTTCGATAGCCACCTTTGAAGCTCCATTCTTATCCGTCTCCGGCATCTGCGTGATCAGGTCAGAACACGCCTTATCACGATAAACTCCATAAATGGCTCCTGCCAGATGGTTCCCGGTATCTTTATCATTCTTTACAATGGAAATCTCCGCCTGCTTTGTCCATGTAACATTCAGGCTTACTTTATTTGTTGTTTCCACGCCTTCCCCAAAGATAAAGGCAAGATCTTGGGTATTGGAATTCGTTGTCAGCTTATACGCAGAATAATCTTTTTTCAGACCGCCTGTCATAGTGGAAGCGAACACTTCTGCGGTATCTTCTGCCTGTGTCAGAGGTGCTGAAAGATAAAACTTTGTGCCTCCCTGGATCGTTACCTTTGCTCCCGGTGTACTGGTGCTTCCTGTACTCACGTTGTGAAAACGCACTCCGGATGGAAGACTGATCGTCACACTCTGCTGTCCTGCAGCATGAAATATGATCTCCTTTGTTCTCTGCACATTTCCTTCCACGTAGGCTTTTACATTCCCATCGGAAAATGACATGGATACATCCGGAATCTCTGGTTTCTTCACGCAATAGTTATAAACATCCATTGCTAATTCCTGTCCTGTTGCATTGGTTCCATAGAACGCATCACTACTGCCATAAGCATAAGCAGCCGCCATATGGACAAGGATAAATCTCTTTCCAGCCGAAAAATCGCTGTGCTTGTTCGCAAAATAACTTTCTGCACCTGCCGCATCGGTACCGTAATAGCAGACCTTTGCAAGAGCCTGATTATCAGCCAGCTTTGTGATGGTATAGGTACTGGAACCCGGACCTGGCTTTGCCGGCTGGATACAATAAGCAGTTGCTCTTACACTTCCATAAGAAATATAATACGGCTCTGTAAGATATGTTCCAAGCCCATAGTCTGCATATCGGTATATTGGACCTTTTTCAATAGTTACCTGCTGAGATCCTACACCTGCATCTCTTGCCGCTGTCGCTGAAAAAGTCGCAACTTCTCCGGTTTCCATAGCCTCAAAATCCACTCCCTGATTTGCAGCCTGTTCCATTACATCATGTAATGCTAATCCCGATCCTTCATCAAAGGTATCCTTCTCTGTCATCTGTTCTACCAAAGCATCAAAAGCAGCATTTCCTTCTGATACATCCGGTGTCTCTGCTGGAACTTCTAAAGGCTTCTCTGAATCTGTATCATCTTCTTCCGTCTCTTTTGTTTCGGATTGTTCTGCATCTGCTGAAGGACTTTCACTCTCTTTTTCTATTTCCTTTACGACCACATTTCTGCTGATCTGATAGTTCGGATGTTCCTGATTGACCGGTTCTACATGATAAACAGTTTTATAGGTATCTGCATGGGATGTTGTAAAATCCTCTCCCTGCTCATTCTTTGCTTCTTCAAAAGTAATCTTTACTTTTGCCGCGTCCTTGATCTCTAACCCTGTAAAATCTGTTTTTACATCAAAACTTGTTCCCACTTCCACCCGATGATCCTTTGCCAAAACAATTTCATCTTCATCTAGCTGGTTTTGTACCTCTTCCAGAAGAGGGAGTTTTCTTTCTTTCGGAAGCTCCGCAGCATAACTGCTGATTGGTGATAACACCGTAGATAAAAGAGTGACCGCTGTCAGCAATCCAGATACAACCCGCTTTGCTTTTTGTTTCACTTTCATGTTCTTAAATCCTTCCTTTCTTCTGAATCTTATTTATCCGTTATACTTGTTCATTGTTTTCCATTATTCTTTCCTGAAAATAATCCCCTCCTTTCCTGGTTTTGTGCTATTTGGGACAGTCAGCACTTTGCCGAGATAACAGCACAAATATATGGCGGTATCTGCCTTTTCAAACAAACACCGCCATATGATTTCTACTGTCATCCTCTTTTCGATTCAGACAATTCATTTTTTAAGATTTAAGCGTTTTCCTGTTCTCTTCCCCGGATCCGTTCCTGTTTTAGATTCCATATCTCCAAAACGTTTTTTCTGTCAGGACACGCATAATGCACATTCAAGGCAGGTATCACTCCAGGCAGGCTATTCTCTTTTCAAGGTACATGAAGTGTTTCTTACAAACGTCTTCATATAACGAAAGGAAAACGGCCTGTTTTACAGGGTGCTTTTTAAATTTTTTTAATTTTCTTCTTTATCTGCATGTTTTTTCATGACAGAAAGTGCTCTTTGCATCATTTCACAAACACTCTGCTGTCTGATCCCAAGATAGTCCGCAATCTTCTCTTGATTCATTTCTTCAAAGTAAAATAACTGGATGATTTCTTTCTGTCTGGCAGTCAGACAACCTAAGAAATCGCGGACCATCTCTTTTTCAATATACTGGTCGAGAAAATCTGAAGCTGGATCTAGCAGTAAGATCCTGTCATCCGCATAATCGCTATACGAAACGAGTCTATGGTTTGATGCCACCTTAGTCTGATTTATTTCCATACGATCCGTTGCTTCCATTAACAAACGAATATACCAATTTTCGTTGTCAAAAAATTCTTCGTTCATAATGCTTCGATCTTCCTTCACATCCATGTATTGATAATCTTTACAGGAATGGAGTGGAAAGATGGTTTTCTTTCCGTTTTCCCTGTATAACACATACCCATTTGCGTAAACGGTAATATCACATTCCCCACTCAGAATTTCCTTTACTACAATCTCTTCTTTTTCTAACGCCTTTTCAGAAGGGACTCTCTTTGTCATACCTGCCA
The DNA here is from genome assembly GCF_964238105.1 of Coprococcus sp. HPP0074. Lineage (NCBI taxonomy): Bacteria > Bacillati > Bacillota > Clostridia > Lachnospirales > Lachnospiraceae > Coprococcus > Coprococcus sp. HPP0074. Next base: position 71,983 of record NZ_CAXSKS010000011.1, read on the forward strand.
CTTTTACTACTTTCTTTAATTCTTTTAATGTCAACATATGGACCACCTTTCTGCCTTACGGCTACGGGTGATCCATGAACTCTATAAAAATCTCATCACAATTAGCCACGAACTCACCCGTTTTTTTTGAACGGGAGCCCGCAGCTCCTATGTAATTACCTCCTTCGGCTATATCATACAAAATTCCGTATCATCTCTGATTTTTGCACACGAAACTTTGCCCTCTATATATAGAAAGGAAAAAGCCCTGTTTTACAGGTTAAAAACTCAACTTTTTTTAAATTTTTGAGAAAACAAAAAAAGCCGACAAAACAAATGCTTCCACAGACACAGAATGAAATATCATCCTGCATTGTATCTGCAAATGTTTTGCCGGGCTCTTCATGATTCCAGTCAGGTTCAGCTCCTTGACAAACTCTTGCTATCAGGTGCAGCCTTGATGGTTCCAGCCAAATCCGCCGCTTATCCTAATAGCTCATTTTATTTAGTTTCCTTTCGGGAATTCATCACTTTTTGAGAATATACCCGCATTCTTTCTTTCAGTTTTTCGTCTTTGATGTGCAAAGGCCGTACTGAAACAATATCATCTTTTACTAAAATCTCCAAAGTACTTCTACATTTCTTGCACTCTACTTCTGAATCGCAATGTGCGCTTTTTTCAATAAATGCTCCGCATACAGAGCAATGTACATGCCATCTGATAGCATCTGATCCCATAGGCTTCCTCCTTTAAGCAATAATAAAAAATTCCATTTTATTACTCAACGGATCAAAGGGAAATCAAATCCGCCTTATGAGCATCATGTTGTCCATTCCGTAAGTGCCAAAGCTGCACGAACAGCATGATCATCAAATCCCAGACCTGCTTTGTTGATCTGGCGCATCCATCCTTATTCTCTCCGGATTCCCACTCACCCAGGATACTAAGAATTTCTGCCGATTGTATTTAACAAGGTAATTCCAATTCTTCAAATATATCTCCGGATAACTCACAAAGATCCGGGATCAAAATGATCGTATCATCAATCCGTAAATGAATGGATGGATCAAAAAATTCAACGGTTCCGCAAATCGTATGATACTGGCCTGCCGGTTTCATTTCCCGGCTTTCTTTAAAATAGGTTGCCTGTATCTTCATTCCAACAGAAACCATCTGTAGCTTCCTATCCAATCCACATTTTTGTTCTTCGGATAACATCTTCCTTTGTTCATAAAGTATTTCCTGTTTCCGTACGATCTCTTCAAATCCCCGAAGTGCTGCAAAAGGGGCAAATTGCTTCGCTCTGTGCTGCACATCCATAGGATATCTTTTGGAAACCGGTCTCGGAATATATAAATATTTCTGATAAGCCTTTGCCAGCATACTTTCACCTCCTACGCACGATGTCCCCCAACCTGATTATTTCTTTCCCGATAGGTAGAACATTCCAACAGATTGGATCCCCGCATGATCGCATTTTTTCCATAACGCTTTTTCACCTGTAATACTACTTCCTGCAGATGTCTTTCCTTTTCTGCTTTTATGGAATCCTGGAAAAGAGTATATTGCTGATAGCCTTCCGGCGTTATCTTATTTGCAATAATCTCTATCCGTCTGATTCCGGTATGTGGATCTGCAATCTTTCGATAAAGCGTTTCTACTGTATCGATTATTTCCCTGGAACGATTGGTACGATTCGGAAACCTTACGGTTCCTTTCGATGACTCCCTCTCAAAACGATGATCGTAAGCGATCCACAAGGTTACAGAATTCGTTACCAGTCCCTTTTCCACCAGATCCAGAACCAGTACATCTGTCATTTCTCTTACAACAACAGCAGCTTCTTCAAATGTGTAATTTCTCATCAATACCTGTCCATTGGAAAGACTATGCTCTTCTGTATGATAATTTTTTATATCACTCATTTTACAGGACTCACAGCCCCATGCATGATCGATCAATAGTTCTGCATCGATCCCAAACATTTTATACAGCCAGTCTTCCGACTGGATAGAGGCAAGTGCGATATCCCCCATTGTTTGGATTCCATATCCGGCTAATTTTCTCTCTGTTCTGGAACCAATACGCCAGAAATCACTCAATGGTTTATGTTCCCATAACTGTTCCCGGTAAGAGATCTCATCCAGGATCCCGATATGATCGTCTATATGTTTTGCCACAATATCCATTGCGATCTTTGCAAGATACAGATTAGTTCCAATTCCTGCTGTTGCTGTAATTCCGGTTTCTTCCATGACCGTATCCATCAGTTTTTGTGCCATTTCTTTCGCTGTAAGGTGATACAGGGAAAGGTATCTTGTGACATCCATAAAGCACTCATCCACACTGTAAACATGGATATCTTCTTTTGCCACATAGTTTAAATAAATCCCGTATATCCTTGCCGAATACTCCATATAGAGCTGCATCCTCGGTTTTGCTACAATATATTCGATATGATCCGGTATCTCATGGATCCTGCAACGGTTACGGATCCCCAGCTTTTTCATAGCCGGCGTGATAGCAAGGCAAATGGTGGATATCGATCGGTCCGGATCTGCAACAACCAGATTGGTAGTAAACGGATCCAATCCTCTTTCCACACACTCAACAGAAGCATAAAAAGATTTCAGATCAATACAGAGGAATGTTTCCTTCTGTTTCAAATCAATCACCTCCCATAAGTTGCCTATCTTTCTCTTTCCCCTAAGCAATCAGATCTCATCCCAACTCTTTTTCACACGATAGAGATCGTTCCAAAATAGGCAATTTTCAGTAAATCCATTGACAAGAAGGGAAATATCATTTATATTATAGGCAAGTAGTTGCCGTTCTGTTGTGATTCACATTATAGGCAATCATTCGCCTCTTGTCAAGAGGCAACTTGTTGATTATAGGAAATTTGTTTCCTATCCCGTTTCAGCATCATACATAGGGATCCTGAAACGCCAATTAGAAAGTAGGTATTATTATGACATTCGGTGAAAAAGTGAAAAATTTAAGAAAGAACAAAGGACTCAACCAAACCCAATTAGCCGATGCTGTCGGTGTCTCCCTTCGGACTGTTCGGGGATGGGAAATTGAAGGCCGTTATCCAAAGAAGCATGACCTTTACCAGAAACTTGCAGACATTTTAAGCTGCGATATCTCCTATCTCATGACAGAAGAAGAGGCTTTTATCACAGAAGCATCTGAACAATTTGGAAACCGTGGAGCAAAACAGGCTCAGCAGATCTTAGAACAGGCCGCTGCAATGTTCGCCGGCGGGGAACTTTCTGATGAAGACAAAACAGCCTTTATGGATGAGATCCAGTCTTTATATCTGGATTCCAAGAGACGTGCAAAGAAATTTACACCAAAGAAATATTTAGATGCCAAATAGATGGGGTGATTATTGGACAGCCTATAGGATATAGTTTTATTGTCAGAAGTAACATTACCCTCTTCTGTTTGATTCATACACGAGGTGATATATTTGGGGAATTCATATATTTACAACAAAGTAGAAAAACTTGTAAAAAAGTTCAAGACCAGGGATCCTTTTGAAATACTGGAAGAAATGAATGTGATCGTTGGAGAAACAGACCGCTACGAAAAATTAAAAGGATACTGTTTCATGAGCTGCCAGACCATTTATGTTATGGTAAGCAGTTTTCTATCTGAGGAAGAGAAAAAGATCGTTGCCGCCCACGAACTCGGTCACATCATTCTGCATCGCTCTCAGCTCAAAATGGCGCCGATGAAAGATGATGTCTTATATAACATGAGGGATAATACGGAATACGAAGCAAACCTTTTCGCTGCAGATCTTATCCTGGATGATAAAGAAATCGCAGACCTGTCAAAGAACGAAGATCTGAACTATTTCGGGCTCTGTAGCTGCTTAAATTCCAGTCCGGAACTCATGAGCTTCAAGTTATACAGTCTGATCAAGCGCGGTCAGAACTACAATATGCCGCTGGAAATACAGAGCAACTTTCTGGCCAAATAAAATTTGCCCGTTCCATACAACCGAACGGGCTTTTCTTGTATCCATATGTGAAGATTCTATTATTTCAGTTCTCCATGCTTATTTTCAAATTCCATGATTGCCTGACGTATTAAATATGGCACTTCTCCATTGATCGAACGCCCTTCAAATTCTGCCAGGCTTTTCAGTTTTTTATGCGTTTCAGCATCAATCCGTAATCCTAAATGCTTCTCTTTCTCCATGATCATTCTCTCCATCTCTATAAGTACATATTAAGTTCATATTTCAAGTTCATTTTAAGTACAAATAATGGTAGAATGTTTTAAATGGACTTATTTTAAGTACACTATATTTTTTCACGGAGGAATTCAATCATGCATGAAAAAAGAAAAAAATATTATCATATCCGGAAAGATTTATTCTGGTGCACCATCCTATTAGCTGTATCCTTTCTCATCGGTTATGCGATACATCAACATCACGGTATTTTTCTAACACATTCCCTGAAAGCAGACGCCCAAAAAGAACGGATAGAAATAACCTTTGACGATCTACAATCAAACCTGAAAGATATTTCTACATGCTATTTATGTGGAAGTTCTGATTATAGTATGATGGACTATTATCGAAAATTTGATACGGTTGGACTGATTTCCCTCAATGACTGGTACGTCTTAGATTTCCAACTAAAAGCATATGATGAAAACGGAAATGAAATACCAAATAAAACCGGTTCGAATATACTATTTGGAAACACCGGCGAAATCACGTATTCCTCTCATGGAGATGTTTACAGAGGAATGGCTGAGATAGATATCACTTTACCGGAAAACTATAAATTGAACAAAAGAAATCTAACGGATCATCTCTGCCAAAGTTGCCTTGATAAAGTTGCCGCTTCCTTAGAATATTGGAAATATGAAAATGAAAAGAAAGAACCGATCCCTCTGTGTTTGGTTGATTTTAAAACCCTTGATATCTATTCCTTACAAGATTATTACCGATCAATTTTCATCCGGGATTATTATGTAGAAATGGATTTTAAAGACAATTCTGTAGAAACAAAAGCCTTTTATCTGCCAGAAAGATAAAAATTATGATATACTGAAAAAAACGACAAATTGGAATTTGAGGAGGAAAGTGTATGGGATTTTTAGGCTATCAAAAAGATGAAATCCGAGAATATAATGACAAAAGATGTTGTGGTTTGTGGTTTATCATTATTGGTGTAATTATTATAATTTCTGCTATCTTTGGCGGAGAGAAAAAAATACACCCTATTATATTTACTGTAGGTTTTATTGTTGGATTTTATTTATCTGTAATAAACAAAAAAGTGGTAACAAAATTATCCTATGGGAAATCGTCGAAATTTCAAAATAATATGGCTATTTTTTCTATAGCTATTTTGTTTCCACTCATGTTTGTTTTAGCAGGTTCATTTTTTCCAATGCAGAATTGGAGAATGATTTGGCTAATGACTTTTCTTGCTGTTGGAATTCATTTTATACCATTCTATTTTGTTCATGGTATTTCAATGATAGGGATTGCAATTTTATGTTCTGCTAATGCTATAATAGGAATATTTCTTCCAATAATTCCATTCATTGTTTTAGCATTTATTGACGGACTGATTAAAATTGGTTTTGGAATATATCTTTTATTTTTTTCAAAGCCTACAAAAAGTCGATGAGTTGGAAAAATCCCAGTTTGTATGTGCATTGACGATTATCTTGAATTTAGGAGATGTTTAGTGAAAACAGTTTGGCTTCACAAATATTTTACTTTCTCTTGATAGTTATTTTTGCTCTGCTATATTATAATGGTGCAAACAAACTATGTGAGGTAATATGCTTATGAAAAAATATGTTTCTATATTTTTGTGTCTTGTTTGTGTATTGACTTTAGTTGCGTGTGGAAAAAAGGCAGATCCTATTACGCTACCCCAAACCGACGAGATTACATCTATTGATATAACTGTCGGGGAAAACACAGTAAGTCATGCAGACAAAACTTGGATAAGTGAAATAATCGCCAATATTTCCAGTTCTGAACCGACTAAAAAAGAAAGTGTTCAAGATGTCCCACAAGCGGAAAGTTATATTAAGATTGACTTTCAGTTTGAGACAGGAACAAGTACACTTTTTGCATATGAGGACAGTGGGAAATACTATGTTGAACAGCCCTATCAGGGAATTTATAAGATTGATAGTCAACTGTACAGTCGGTTACAAGAAGCCAATTAAATTTCAGTTTGGACTTTTCTTATAGAGCCTTTCCCTGAAGGAGAGGCTCTATAATTTTTATCTGAAATCACTAAGGCTACTTTAACTGTCATCTTTTCTTAACCTAAAATCAATGTACATATTTTTTCTCTAAGTAAGTCGATTACAATATCTATAAATTCTCCGGCAAATAAGATAAAGATCAGAACACCTCCCATACAAGCCAGAAAAGCTGCCTGTAGCCAGTCTTGATAACAGATTACTGTTCCAATGAACAACGCCATAATTCCAAATCCCAATATTTTTTTTGCGACTGCCACCATATGTACTAATAGCTTCACTCCGGCACCTATGATCGAAATGATAAACCACAATGGAATCAATAACACTTTTCCTGCCACTTTTAAAATACCCATATCTGTCCTCCTATCTTGCTAGCCACGGCATATCATGATTTACTTCTGCTCGGTAATATCCACTTATCGTTGAAGGAGCATTGAACAATGCCGCAAGTAAATATTTCTTGATATTCTTAATTTTACTCGTATTTCCTTCCAGACAATGCAGCACATACTCTACATGCGAATAATCCAGCTTCATGAATTTTCCCCTTACCAAAGCTCCTGAATACCAGTTGCTTGCAATCAATACTTTATCGCTCTTACACATGACAGTCTCTACGATCAGATCCACAATTTCATCAATCTGATTTTTGTCATGAGGATGACTCACTAACAGAGAATCATAATCCAGGTTTTCTTTGATCAGAGATTGATACGCATGTAATGTTTCCAACTCATCCTCTTCGGATCCTATCCCATCTGCAGATACGATATGATTAGATTTATTCTCACTAAGATTAGTATTGTTAATATTAGTATTATTAGAGTTTGAAATGTAAACTTCTTGAAGTTTATTTTCGGGACTTCTTGAAGTTTGTTTTTGGGACTTCTTGAAGTTTGAAATGTAAACTTCTTCTGTCTCTTCTTCCTCTACAGAAGTTTGATTTGTAAACTTCACCATCTTTGATTTTTCTTTTTTCTCTTCCTCACACCCCTCCTGAATAAATGATTTTACATAGATGATCGTAACCTTTCCAAAGCCCTGCCTGCGCTTTTCGATCAAACCGATCCCTTTTTCATCATCCAGCTCCTGAAGAGATTTCACCGCTTTATTTCTTCCACAATTCAATAATTCCATGATATCTTCAATGGAAAAATAGATATATGCCCGATTTTCTTCATCAAACCACTGATTCTTAATGGATAAAGACATTCTGTCCAGCATCAAACCGTATAAAATCTTCGCATCACTGGAAAGATCCTTGAAGCACTCATTGGTAAATAGAGCTTTGGGTATTCTGTAAAAACTAAACTGATCTGCTTCTGTTCCATAAAAATATTTAAAATTCATTTTTTTGTCCATGTATCTTCCTCCCTTCCTTTCTCTCATAGAAGTCCTTTTTTTAAACTTCTGTATCTCTTCTTTCTTTGGGTTATCTTATTTTGACACCCCTTATTCCTGTTCTCTTTTCCATTGTTCCAGCAATGCCTCAATCACCTTTTCCATATCCGCTTCCGAATAATCTTCCGGAAAATATTTTGTGAGCTTCTTTCCTGATAACACCACTTTTCGTTCCGGTGCTTTTACCGCAATGCAGCTATTGAAAATCGAGATCATAAATCCCTGATTCACCGATCCTTCTTCCAACTGTTTTCTCAAAGCTGTAATCTGCTTTGGTTTAATAAATCCTGTATCTCGGATATACTCGTAGATCCATTTCTGTATTTCCTTTTCAATGTAGGAAATATCAACAGCAATGGTAAAATTCAATTTCTTTACATCTACCATATCTAATAATTCTGGAATCAATTCTGTAAGGCGAATATAGCGCTGAACATTTCTTGTACTCTCTCCAACCTGCTCTGCTAAAATGTCTCTTGAAACAACTCCTTTCGACTTCTGGCCATTTTGACCAGAAGTTATATCTGTCCTATATCCCTGATGTTTCATTGCATCCAACTTCATCCTATAAGCAAATGCTTTTTCACTCGGGAGTAACTCTTCGCGTTGGATATTGGCATCTACCATAGCAATGACCGCATCATCATCTGACAACTCTCTAACAATTGCAGGAATTGTTTCCACCCCAGCTATAACAGCCGCGTGCATTCTTCGATGACCTGAGATCATCTCATATCCATTTTCACCATCGGACCGTAACAAAACTGGTGTCAATACCCCGTAGGTCTTTACACTCTCTACTAAATCTGCCATCTTTTCATCATCCAATACTTTGAAAGGATGATCTTTAAATGCATGTATTCTGTTGATTTCTATTTCCATTGCAGACTCTTCATTGACTACTCCCAGCAATTCATCAATGCTTGTCAATTTGATTTTTTCACCACTTCTACTTTTCATTTTCCAAAACCTCCTGCGTCAGCTTTTCATAAGCCATAGATACTTTTCCATTTGGACAATGACAATAAATACTTTTTCCTTCCGCACTTGCTTCAGCTACCTTAACTGATAGTGGAATGACATTTTCAAAGATAGAAATCTTAGATCCATAAGTTTCTCTCACTCTGGAAGCAATATCTTTGGCGTAATTAGTGCGAAAATCCACCATTGTCAAAAGAATTCCCTGTATCGTTAGTTTCCGGTTCAATCTCTTCTTTACCATAGAAATAGTCCTGATCAACTGTTGAAGTCCTTTAACCGGCAAATATGCAGCTTGTACAGGTATCAGAACCGTATCAGAAGCTACTAAAGCATTGATGGTCATCATGCCTAAACTTGGCATACAATCAATCAAAATATAATCGTATCGTGATTGCATCGTATCAATATATTCCTTCATGATCAGTTCTCTGCTCATTACATTACTCATGGTTACTTCCAGAGCAGATAACTCAATATTGGCCGGTAGGAGATCCACTTGTTCCTCATGATGTAAAATGCCTTCTTCCTCAGCAATTTCCTCATCATTGATAATATTCATCATAATAGTTGCAAGAGTGGTTCCAATATCATCCGGTTCCACATATCCAAGACTAGCTGTCAAACTTCCCTGTGGATCCGCATCGATCAATAACACTTTCTTTCCCTTTCTTGCTAAGCCAACTCCAAGATTTAAGGTCGTTGTACTTTTTGCAACTCCACCCTTCTGGTTTGCTATCGAAATAACTTTACACATACTGTTTTCCTCCATTTAATTCGCCCAATTTTCTTCCTGCCAGATTTTCAGCAATGCAATGATTTCCCGTTTCATCATTGCCGGTGTATATCTGCTTGGAAAATATTTGTGAAGCTGTTCATTTGTAAAAGCAACTCTTGTGATCTCACCTTTTTTTATCTCACTCATAATTTCCTGCATCTTCTCTAATGTAAGTTGGTTTTCTTTACTCAACTTTCGAATACGTTGTGCCTGTGATAAAGATGGAACTGCCTGAGCATAATCCATAGCTTCCAATAATTGCTTTTGCTCTTCTTCCTTCAAATATGAAGCTTCAACTGCAGGATTAAAAGATATCAATTCATCATCTAATTTCTGTAAGAACTCTGGAATCAATCTTGTTAATGAAATATATCGTTGTACCTGCTTCGGACTGTCCCCACATTCTTCACTGATAATCTCTACAGTTCGCTTCTTTTTTGTTTTGTGGTCAATTTGGCCTTTTTTCCTTCCCGATTTTCTTTTCAGTACATCATTCTTCATTTTGTAAGCAAAAGCTTTTTCACTAAAACTGATTCTTTCTCTATGCAAGTTAGAATCCACCATATTCAAAATAGATTCATCTTCGGTCATTACACGGATAATCACCGGTACTTTTCGATACCCCAATAACTCAGCCGCATGTTTTCTTCTATGACCAGATATGATTTCATAAACTCCATCCGGTACCGGCCTGACAATCAATGGGTTGAGAATTCCATACTTCTCAATACTTTCTTTTAACAAATACATCTCTTTATCGTCTTTTACTTGAAAAGGATGATTTTTAAAAGAGCGAAGTCTTTCTATCTCAATCTCAATGATTTTTTCATCTTCATTCTTCGGAATAAATTCTTTCGTTACTTCCATCACCATTTCCTCCTTCTTCGGTCAGACGAAAAAATGCCCGTCTGGATCCGATTATTTTTGAAATCAGTTCCAAACGAGCATCTCGTTTGCTATTAGCCACAGCTAATATATTTCTCTATTATTTCAGCTAATATTGGTTTGCAAATTATGTTCTGTAAACAATTTTTCCTTTAATTTGCCTTATTTTACATTCCTAAATCAGTGGTGACAACAAGTACTTCCCCAAATGTTAGCAGTATCCCTGATTCGATATGTTTGCAAAATACTGTTTTTTATTAGCTGCCAGCTAACAATTATTTCATTGTGTTAGCTGGAAATCATCCTCAAAGCAATAATTTCATGCATTTTTCTAATCAAAAAAGCGCCCCATTATTTGCATTTCTGCTAACAATCGAACGCTTTTGACTGGCCGTCTCGTATAGGAATCGAACCTATAATTTAGTCTTAGGAGGACCATGTTATATCCATTTAACTAACGAGACAAAATGCCATTTTCCCTTGAAAACACGCGGTTTTCCAGCTTTTGGTAATGGCAACCTTTATTTAATTATCAGCTTTTTTCAAGCTGTTAATTACTATTATTTTTCATGTTGGTGACATCAAAGCACTCCCCTTTTAGGGTAATACCTTCGTGTCAATTTTTACTCTTCTTAACTAGATTTGAACCCAAAAGTTTTTTCAGGAAGTGATAACCTTGGTTCCTCCTTAGGAGGCGAGTGCTCTATCCAGCTGAGCTATGACGACACATGCCGCAAACCCTTGATTTTACTGGGTTTCTGGGATTTTTCCCTTCGGCCATATATAAGATTATCAACTCTTTTTCGAGTTGTCAATCTACAGATTTTTTTGATTTGGTAACATTAGAACGTTCCCCAATTTGGGGAATGCTTTGTTGTCACCCTTAGCATTTTTCAGAATAGATTCGAACTGAAAGTTGTTTTTCATTTTTTCCCTTTGGGGAATGCCTCGGCTTTCTCTTAGGAGGCACTTGTTATATCCATTTAACTAAGGAAACATGCATCTGCTTTGCCGAAACAAAGCAATATGTTTTTTCACACTGTTATTAGTATACCAAATAATCTCTGATTTTGAAATACCTATTTTGAAACTTTTGAAACTTTTTATCTGCTTGTCTTCTCATTTACTGGAAATTAATTATCCCCTGCAGCCATATATTCGCTTTAAATCTCCGCCCTACTTCCGGCACTCCGAAAATACTATTTTTCGGTACGCAAACGTCAAACTGCAGTTCATTGACATCCATCGTAAATACATAAAGTTCTGTGCCGGTTCTCTCATTTCTACAGGAACGAATCTTTAAAATTTCTCCCAAAATAGAATACTGGTCACATTCTGCACCATATGGCATAAAATATGTATCCACAATTGTATAGACATCATTTGTCATCAACTTTTTGGAAACTTTGGAGTAAGTGTCCATATCCTCTAATGTCAATGTCTCCATCGCCTTCTCGTCACCACTTTTTGCCGCACTCAAAAGCAGCATACGGTTTCTTGCCTCTTCCTGTTGGCTCTGAAGCTGATAATCATTTTTCTTAATCGGCAGTAAAATACTTCCTGAAAGCGCCATAGCTGAAAGTGTCAGAGAAGTAGATTTTTTAGAAACTCCTCCCAAGTTTTTCACTTGACGGTACTCCATCCCATTGATCAGATGAAATATCAGACTGATTCCAACCCGCACATCCTCACATACACCTAGGTACATGTCTCTGTCCATTCTCTTTTCCACAATGATATCTTCATAAGAAGTAATACCACTTCCCTTTAAATAAGGGAAGTAGTATTCCATCTCAAATTCTTCGCCATCGTAGTCCCCGCACATAATGATTCCCATAGCTTCAGAATATTCTTTCTTATATTCACAAACTATTTCTCCTTCTATATTTGCAGTTTCTTCGTGACTTGTAAAGTTTTCCTTTGTATCTCTCAGAACTTCTTTCAGATCTTTTTTCGTTTTCAGATGGTCAAATCCGATTGCTTTTAAATATTGATGCACGTTTTTTTCCTCTATTTGATTTCTGTCTTACCACCCATATACGGTTGTAATGCAGCTGGAATCTTAATAGAACCGTCTGCTTGAAGGTTGTTCTCCAGAAAAGCAATCAGCATTCTAGGTGGTGCAACTACTGTGTTATTTAGTGTATGAGCGAAATATTTTCCGTCCTCACCTTTGACTCTGATATTCAATCTTCTCGCCTGAGCGTCTCCCAGATTTGAGCAGCTTCCAACTTCAAAATATTTCTGTTGTCTTGGTGACCATGCCTCTACATCGACAGATTTTACTTTAAGATCAGCAAGATCTCCTGAACAACATTCAAGAGTACGAACCGGAATATCAAGAGAGCGGAACAGATCTACTGTATTTTTCCACATCACATCGTACCATTTCATGCTGTCTTCTGGCTTACATACAACGATCATTTCTTGTTTTTCAAACTGGTGAATACGGTACACTCCTCTTTCCTCAATTCCATGAGCTCCTTTTTCTTTCCGGAAACATGGAGAATAAGATGTTAACGTTCTTGGCAATGTCTTCTCATCGAGCATGGTATCGATGAATTTTCCGATCATAGAGTGTTCACTTGTACCGATCAGATATAAGTCTTCTCCTTCAATCTTGTACATCATAGAATCCATCTCCGCAAAGCTCATCACTCCTGTCACTACATTACTGCGAATCATGAATGGCGGGATGCAATAAGTAAATCCGCGGTCGATCATAAAATCACGCGCATAAGAAATCACTGCAGAATGTAATCGTGCAATATCTCCCATCAGATAATAAAATCCGTTTCCTGCTACCTTTCCTGCACTTTCCAGATCAATTCCGTCAAATTTTTCCATAATTTCTGTGTGATACGGAATCTCATAATCTGGCACGACCGGCTCTCCATATCTCTCTAATTCCACATTTTCACTGTCATCTTTTCCGATTGGAACAGATGGATCAATGATATTTGGAATTGTCATCATAATCGTTTTAATCTTCTCTTCTACTTCTTTTTCTTCCACAGAAAGTTTTTCAATGGTATCTCCCTGAGCAGACACCTGTCTCTTATACTCTTCTGCCTCTTCTTTTTTCCCCTGAGCCATGCATGCTCCGATCATTTTGGAAATTTTATTTTTCTCTGCACGAAGCGCTTCTACTTCCTGTTTGATCTCTCTGTTTCTTAAATCCAGTGCGATCACTTCATCCACAAGCGGAAGCTTACTGTCCTGAAATTTATTTTTAATATTCTGTTTTACAATATCTGGGTTTGCTCTTAAAAATTTAATATCTAACATTTGTTTTTCTCCTCATACCTTCTATTTTTTTACATCTACAATATCTTTGAGTGCATATGCTTCCTGGAAAATTGCTTTCTCTAATGATTCCGTTTCCTCCGATGACAGTTCTACATAACTTTCACCCTTCACAATCTCCTTAATATAGTTATAGCACCCTTCCCGGCTATGCATTACATTTAACACAAAGCCATTATCATTTGCATCAAGCAATGTCAACACAAAACTGAGATTTCCTCCCATTTCCTGAAATGCGTCATACTTGACAATTCCAATCTTCTGATAATTTCCTTCTAGCCTCCGATAAATTTCTTTTATATTCTGCCGGTTTAACTTTGCCATATGGGATAAATTATCAATTTCATCCAGTCGGTCTGTAATGCTCTTTTCCATTGACCTTCCATCTTTGCCTTTCATAAATGCATTGTAACTGCTTTTTAAGCGATTATATTTCATATGCATACTTATGACAAGCACAAATAAGATTATAATGAAAATCAGGAGTCCAAGCAAAAGGAACACCGGATCAAACCCGAGATGAAATAGTAAACTGTCTTCCATATTTCCTCCTTTTTTTCAAATGGTTCGTGTACAAATTTTACTGATGGATAGACATGATCATTTCAAATATATGTTCCAACTCTTCGTCAGAATAGTATTCGATTTCTATTTTCCCTTTTCCTTTTGATTTCTGATTGACACTGACTTTGGTTCCAATCACCGATCTCATTTTCTCTTCCAGATCCCGATAAATAAAGTCATTGCTGGTATCCTTTTTCGTTTTTTCCTTTTTCGGTTTCTTTAAATCTTTTACAAGTTTTTCTGTCTCACGCACGCTTAGCTTTTCATCAAAAATTTTATTAGCAAGAATATATTGCTGCTCTTTGTCTTCAATTGCAAGAAGCGCTCTTGCATGTCCTGTAGAAATCATATCATCGATGATCATCTGCTGCACTTTTTCATCAAGCTTCAGAAGACGCATGGAGTTGGTAACTGCTGTTCTACTCTTAGAAACCCTCTCTGCCACTTCGTCCTGTTTTAATTGAAACTCTTCCAACAGCCGCTTGAATGCCTGAGCTTCCTCAATCGGATTAAGATTTTCTCTCTGAATATTTTCGATTAAGGCAATCTCTACCATTTCTTGATGAGAATATTCTCTGATGATTACGGGAATTTCTTTCAGACCTGCCATTTTTGCAGCGCGCCATCTTCTTTCTCCGGCAATAATCTCATAATAATCTCCTTTTTTCTGAACAAGAAGTGGTTGAAGTACACCGAATTGCCGGATGGAATCTGCTAATTCGATTAGGGAATCTTCATCAAAATTTTTTCTTGGCTGTGTACGATTTGGCTCTACTTTTGTTATTTTTACTTTTTGTTCTCCCGATGCAGGCATTGTTGTTTTTTCTTTTCCAGAAGCCTGTTCGCTCACCTTATCTTTGCTCGTATTCGCCTTTGGTTTATGATCCGGAATCAGACTGTCCAGCCCTTTTCCAAGACCGCCTCTTTTTACTGCCATTACTCTTCTCCTTTATGAATCACTTCTTCTGCCAGAAGCATATAACTTTCGGCTCCCGATGATTTTGGGTCATAAATATTAATTGGCAATCCATGACTCGGAGCTTCTGCCAGTCTGATATTTCTCGGTATAATTGTCTTATAAATTGTCTGATCCAAATTATCCTTTACATTTTCTACTACCTGAAGCGACAGATTTGTTCTGGCATTATACATTGTGAATACAACACCTTCCATCTCTAAATCTGGATTCAATCTTTCTTTTACCAGATCAATCGTGTGCATAAGCTGGCTCAAACCTTCCAATGCATAATACTCACACTGAATCGGAACTAAAACAGTATCCGCCGTTGTCATTGCATTAATCGTTAACATACTCAGTGACGGAGGACAATCTACAATTACAAAGTCATAGTTCCCTCTGATTTTTGCCACTTCATCGCGGATGATAAACTCTTTGTTTTCTACACCAATTAATTCAATTTCTGCGGCAGACAGATCAATGTTTGTAGGAAGCAAATCAAGATTTTCAAAAACCTCTTTGCACAGGCACTCTTCGACAGTCGCCCGTCCAATGATCAAATCATATACCGTTTTTTCTACATTATCTTTATCAACTCCCAATCCACTGGTCATATTCCCCTGTGGATCCATATCTATCGCTAATACTCTTTTACCCAACGCGCTCAAGCATGAGGATAAGTTAATAGCTGTGGTCGTTTTTCCTACGCCGCCCTTCTGATTGGCAACTGCTATTATTCTTCCCATATTAGTGTCCCCTTTCTCTTGCTTTTTTATTATAACACTAAAAAGAAGTTTAATCTACACAATGTTTCACGTGAAACATTTATTTTATTTCTCTTCTAATGTTTCACGTGAAACATTTTATTTCCATCAATCATTTTACTATGTTATTTACAAATATTAGGCAAACAGTTTATCTACTTATTTATTTTCCCTTATTATTCTTTTTTATAGTGAATGTTTCACGTGAAACATTTCATTAGTAAGTTTACTCTTGAATAAAGTTTTATCTTTTCTTGCTTTCCTTTGTGTAGTATAATAATAAGAAAAAGTACAATTACAATGTACTATCTTATCACTTATTTACCATGATACAAAGTCACTTACGGTGGCATTGCTACGAAAGGAGTTCTTCTATGAGTTGGAAAAAGAAACTTACAACGGGAGCTGTTCTGGCATCATTGACAGCTGGAACAATTTATACAATCAATAAAATTATTTCTTTTACATCTACACTTGATAACTTACTTTGTAAAGAGGACGGTCACTATTTCGATTGGAGATTTGGAAAAATATTTTATAGAAAACAAGGAGAAGGAAAACCTATCCTTCTGATTCATGATTTGACTGTAAATAGCTCTTCCCATGAGTGGAATAAATTAGTAAAGTCTTTAAAAAAACGAAACACGGTTTATACTATCGACTTATTAGGATGTGGACATTCAGAGAAACCTAATCTCACCTACACAAACTTTCTTTATGTCCAACTACTTACGGACTTTATCAAAACTATTATTGGCGAAAAGACCGATGTGATTGCCACCGGAACTTCTTCTTCCTTTGTATTAATGGCATGTGCAAATGACGACAGCCTTTTTGACCGGATTATGATGATTAATCCGACCAATCTGTCTACACTTGCGACAATCCCAACCAAACGGACAAAACTTTTGCGCTACTTACTTTTGACTCCTCTTATTGGAACATTCCTATATAATATTTTGATGAGTAAACGACTGTCAGATCAAAACTTTTTTGAAGAGAACTTTCATAACCTAGAAGCCCTTGATGTAGAAATCAAAAACTCTTACTATGAATCATCTCACTTAGATAGTTCCCATGGAAAATATCTACTTGGAAGTATCCTTGGACGTTATACGAATGCTAATATGTTTCATGCTCTAAAAAACATCAATAATAGTATCTTTCTCATTGCCTCAACAGGTTCTGGAGAAAATATTGCAATTGCAGAGCAATACCGAAATTATATTCCATCTATTGAAATTACAACATTGAAGGACAGTGTACATTTCCCTCAGCTTGAAACACCACAGACACTTCTTGAACAGATTGATTTGTTCCTAGGTGTGGAAGAAGAGTCTTAATAAGCTTTAGAAAATAGAATGTAACGTGAAGTGTACTTTTTACTCTATAGGATTCCATAGGAATTTTCTTTAAAAGACAAAGAAGGACGAATCAAGAAATTTTTATTTCTCATTCCGTCCTTCTTTTGTATTTTTAAGCTGTCTAGCAAATCCCCAACGGTTCCTTTGCCGGAAGTCCGGCTTTTCTCGGATATCTTTTTGCAGTTGGTTTTACTTTTTCAATTTTTACGAACGATCTTCCAATCTCACTTCCCGGAAGCTGAAATTTTATCACTTCTCTGAGAGTTCCTCCAAGAATCGTAACTGCTTTCTTTGCCTGCACAACTTCCTCGTCAATTTCTCCCGATTTATATGGAAGGAACACCCCACCTTTTTTCACATATGGAAGGCAATATTCTGACAATGTTGCCAGATTTGCCACTGCTCTAGACACACAGAGATCAAACTGTTCTCTGTATTCCTGCTGCTTTGCGTAATCTTCTGCTCTCCCATGAATAGCCCGAATCCCTTTCAACTGCAATTTTTCGATGACTGCGTTGAGGAATTTTACTCTCTTATTCAAGGAATCTAACAACACAACTTCCAGCTCCGGAAACACTATTTTCAATGGGATCCCTGGAAATCCAGCCCCTGTCCCAACATCAATTACACTTTTTACAGACTTCATGTCCATCGCTTTTACGATAGAAACAGAATCTACAAAATGTTTTTCATTTACTTCCTCGTATTCTGTGATTCCGGTCAGGTTCATAAACTCATTCCACTCAACAAGAATCTCATAAAACAGATCAAACTGTTCTTTTTGTCTATCATCCAATACGATTCCTAATGCACTTAACTTCTCTTCAAATTTATGACTGCTCATCTTTTTCCCTCTTACTTCCATAACTTTCCATATATACAAGCAATACAGAGATATCTGCCGGTGAAACTCCCGAAATTCTAGATGCCTGTCCAATTGAAATCGGGCGATATTGATTCAGCTTCTGCTTTGCCTCGATACGGAGACTTCCGATTTCATCGTAATTGATCGCATCCGGAATCCGTTTTGTCTCTAATTTTTTGAACTGCTCTACCTGCTTCATCTGGCGCCGGATATAACCATCATACTTAATCCGAATATTAATCTGTTCTACTACTTCTTCGCTCAACTCCGTTCTTCCCGGATCGATCGCTTCCAGTGCTTCATAAGATAATTCCGGACGGCGGATTAACTCTGCCAGTGTAATTCCATTTTTTAGCGGAGTGCTTCCATATTGCTCCAATACTTCCTGCACTGGTCTGGATGCACCTACATTTGTATGTTCCAGCCGTTCTACCTGCTCTTCAATCTGCCGCTCTTTCTTCTTCAGATTTTTGTAGCGCTCCTTATCAATCAACCCAACTTGATATCCTATCTCCGTCAGACGCTGATCTGCATTATCCTGTCTAAGAAGCAGACGATACTCTGCCCTGGATGTCATCATCCGATATGGTTCATGACTTTCTTTTGTCACAAGATCATCGATCAGAACACCGATATATCCCTGCGAACGGTCTATAATGATCTGCTCTTTTCCAAGTACTTTCCTTGCTGCATTAATACCCGCCACAAGCCCTTGTGCTGCTGCCTCCTCATATCCAGAACTTCCGTTAAATTGTCCTCCGCTGAACAACCCGCTGATCTTTTTAAATTCCAACGTCGCATAAAGCTGTCTGGCATCAATACAATCATATTCGATCGCATAGGCATTACGGACAATCTTTGCATGCTCCAGCCCCGGTACACTTCGATACATTTCATACTGAACATCCTCCGGAAGCGAACTGGACATTCCTCCGATATACATCTCATTAGTGTCAAGCCCTTCCGGCTCAATAAATACCTGATGGCGATCTTTGTCTGCAAATTTCACAACCTTATCCTCAATGGAAGGACAATATCTTGGACCAGTTCCCTCAATCATTCCTGAGAATAGTGGAGAACGGTCCAGATTCTCCCGGATGATCTCATGCGTCCTTTCATTTGTATAAGTCAACCAGCATGACACCTGATCAATCTGTACTTCCTCCGGGTTTGTCGTAAAGGAAAAAGGAACTACTCTCTCATCTCCAAACTGCTCTTCCATCTTTGTAAAGTCAATAGAATTACGGTCAATCCGCGCTGGTGTCCCTGTCTTAAAACGATACATCTGAACTCCCAGTTCTTTGAGACAATCACTTAAATAATTTGCCGCCTTCAGACCATTCGGTCCACAATTTTCACTGACTTCTCCATAAATACATCTGGACTTCAAATATGTTCCAGTGCATAGTACTACCGCATCACAGTGATAAACTGCTCCAGAAAAAGTTTTAACTCCTGTCACTTTTCCATTTTCCACAAGAATTTCCGTAACTTCCGCCTGCTTGATGTCCAGGTTCTCCTGCTGCTCCAGCACCTTTCTCATCTCTGTACTATATCTCGCCTTATCTGCTTGTGCACGCAAGGAATGAACGGCCGGTCCTTTGGACTTATTCAGCATCTTGGACTGAATAAAGGTACGGTCGATTACCTTTCCCATCTCTCCTCCAAGTGCATCCACCTCTTTGACAAGGTGACCTTTCGAACTTCCTCCAATGTTTGGATTACATGGCATCAACGCAATACTATCTACACTCACAGTAAACATGATTGTTCTGACACCAAGCCTTGCAGCTGCCAGAGCTGCTTCACATCCTGCATGTCCCGCACCGATCACGGCGATTCCATATCTGTCTTTATTTTCCCATACAGAACTTGCTGAATATTTCATTTACCAAATCTTCTCCTATCGTTTCTCCGGTGATACTTCCAAGCGCCTCATAGGCATCCATAAGGTCGATGGAATAGAAATCCTCCGGCATGTTATTTTCAATACTTCCAATTACTTTTTCCAAACTGTCATAAGCATTCTGAAGGGCTGTTTTCTGTCGAATATTTGTAATATATACTTCGTCATTGAAAGAAACCTTTCCCTCAAAAAACATCTCTTTCAGTGCATGCTCTACTTTCTCAATCCCATGCTCCTGTTTTGCCGATATTTCAATCATCGGTTTTTCTGTATATTTTTGCAGGAGCTCCTTTGTGATAACAGTATCCAGATCCGATTTGTTCAAAAGAATCAATGCCTGCTTCTCCCGGATCATCTCAAGAATCTGTTCATCATTTTCATCCAGTGCACGCGATGCATCGACGACATAAATGATCAAGTCTGCATCTTTTGCATAATCTTTCGCCTTATCCACCCCGATCTTTTCGACAATATCTTCTGTATCACGGATCCCTGCTGTATCTATGATATTTAAACTGATCCCATTAATCTGAATATTTTCCTCAAGAATATCCCTCGTTGTTCCTTCAATATCCGTCACGATCGCCCGTTCTTTTCTTGCAAGCACATTTAACAGCGAAGACTTTCCTGCATTTGGCTTTCCTACAATAACAGTCTGGATTCCTTCCTTGATTATTCTACCATTATCTGCACTCTCTAACAACCTGCGAATTGCTCCCTGAAGCTTTTCTACGGTTCCCTGAAGCTTTTCCCCATATCCGTCAATGCTAATATGTTCTGGATCATCCAGCGCTGTCTCAATAAAGGCTGTGTGATATAAAATCTCCTTACGGATCTCAGATATTTTTTCTAATACAGACCCCTTTAACTGACTTACAGAACTCTTCAAAGCATATTCATTTTTAGACTGTATGACATCGATCACCGCTTCTGCCTGTGACAGATCTAATCTTCCATTTAAAAATGCCCGCTTCGTAAACTCTCCCGGCTCTGCCGGTCTTGCGCCATACTTGATCACAGTCTCAAGAATACGCTTCATTACGTACACTCCGCCGTGACAGTCAATCTCAACAGTATCCTCTCCGGTATAACTATGCGGCCCTCTCATAAGAAGCACCAAAACTTCGTCGATCGTCTCTTCTCCATCCATAATGTATCCATAATGAATCGTGTGGCTTTTCTCATTTGAGAGCTTTTTTTCTTTTTTCTTCCCTTTGTATATACGGTCAACGATTACAAAAGCTTCTTCCCCACTGATTCGGATAATCCCAATTCCAGAAGCTGTCATTGCCGTTGCGATCGCTGCAATTGTATCCTTTATCATATTTTCCTGTCTCTCCTTTCTGCTGTCTATGTATCTTCCAAAACAGTTTCTAAAAAAGGCAGCATTAAAATAATGCTGCCTGAATTTCTTTGTTATTGTCTTCTGGACGGTGTAATTACAACTCTTCTGTATGGCTCTTCTCCTTCGCTGTGAGTTGACACATACTTGTCTGACTGTAATACAGAATGAATGATTCTTCTTTCATACGGATTCATCGGTTCCAAAGAAACCGGCTTTCTTGTACGTTTTACTTTATGTGCAATATTTTTTGCAAGGTTCTCCAGTGTCGCCTTTCTTCTTGCACGATAATTTTCTGTATCCAGCTTTACACGAATATAGCCATCCTGTGTTTTGTTTGCCACACGGTTTGTCAAATACTGAAGGGAATCTAATGTCTGACCTCTTTTACCGATCAGAATACCCATATGTTCTCCTTCCAGTTCAATGCAGAGAGTTCCTTCACTGTCTACTTCGGAATGAATCTTGACTTCCATATCCATTGTCTTCAAGACATCCTGCAAAAACTTCTCCGATTCACGAATTGTTTCTTCCGTTACCTTCACAGAAGAACGCTCCTCTTTTTCTACTGTCTTTGCTTCTAGTGCAGGACGTTCTGCCTTCTTTGCTGGAACCGGCGGACGCTTCTCTTCTCTTTTTGGCTCTGGTTTCACTTTCGGTTTGTCGAATTTAATCTCCTCCAGCTCTACCGGCGCTTCTGCTGTCTTTTTCCTTCTAGCTGAGATCACAGCTTGCTTTGCCCCAATTCCAAGAAATCCGGAACTTCCTTTTTCGATTACATCATATTCTAACTGATCGCTCGTCACCCCTAACTGAATCAGCGCTTCTGTGATCGCATCGCTCAGTGTCTTTGCGGATACTCTAATCTCTTCCATTCTTCTTCCCTCCCGTTTCTGCTATAGAAATGCGGTTTGAATTAATCGTTTTCGTTAAATTTCCTTACCATATTTGCTTTTGCTGTAAGGCTTCCCGGTTTTGCATTTTTACCACGCTCAGCTGCCTGCTGCAATTTTGCTTCCTGCTCACTGTCTGCTGTATGATTATGCTTTTGCTCTACCGCGATATTGCGGACTTTTTTCGTTGCCATCTGGTTCAGCTCTTCTGTGGAAACTTTCTTTTTCTCATACTTCTTCTTTGCTTTTTCCATATTTTTCTTTACGAGCTCATCCATATCCATACGGTCAAGATACTTATTGATCGCTACTTGCTGTACCGAACGGCAAATCGCACTAAAGATCCAGTACAAACCGAGACCTGCCGGCATTGTGAAACACATAAATACTGAGAATAACGGCATGATCATATTCATTGTCTTCATAGAATTTGCCATTGGATTCTCCCGATCGTCCATTCCAGGTGACTGTGGCATCAACTTAATATTGATCCACTGTGTCAAACCAGATAAGATCGGAATCAAAAGTGCAACAATTGCAACAAGAATTGCACCGGTCTTTAAAGCATCCATCATCAGGTTCACAGGTGCATCTGAAATATTTGCTCCCAAGAAGTTATTAATATGTGAAATCTGCCCGGATGTTGAATCAATCAAGGATGAAAGGTCCGGGAATTTATCTTTTAATGTATCCCATGTACTTGGCTGGAATTTATAAAGTACATCTACGATCGTATTTGTCTTTGTATAGTCAAACTTTTCAGGATTGATCATGATCGGGCTTGCCGAACCAATCTTCTCCATAATCTTCTGATAACCGCCAGTTGCCATAATCTCATTGACAAGAGGCATATACATATCCTTTACTCCGCCTACATATGCCGGAATGTTTTGAATAACCTTCCACAATGCAAGTAAGATCGGAAACTGAATCACTAACTGAAGACATCCACCCATCTGTGAAGTTCCGTACTTATCGTACACCATCTTCATTTCTTCCTGCATTTTCAGCATGGATTCCTGATCCCGTTTGTTCTTGTACTTTTTCTGAATTGCCTGAAGTTCAGGGTTCATTACTGCACTTAATTTTGAAAATTTCTGCTGTTTGATTGTAAGCGGAATCATAAATGTATAGATAATAATTGTAAATAAAATAATACATAAACCTATGTTTTCGATTCCGAATGCACTACTCAGCACATTAAAGATACCATCCATTAATTTACCGAGCAGCCACGCCACCTGTCCTATAATTGGCGTCGTCGATTGTGTCAAAAGAATACCTGTCATTTTTTCCTCCTTTAAGGCACAGGGTCATACCCGCCTTTTGCAAATGGATTACAACGTAAAATTCTCCATATAGTTAATAACCCACCCTTTAATGCCCCATATTTCTCAATCGCTTCAATTCCATATTGAGAACATGTAGGAAAATAAATGCAGTGAGTTGTTCTTTTTAACCCGGATAAATATTTCTGGTAAAACCTGATAAGTGCAATAAATATCTTTTTCACCGATTTTACATCTCCATTTTGTTACTTATATATATTATGAAGTCTTCCCAGGTGGATCAATGCGCTTTCCATCTCTCTGTACGAGCGCCCATTGGCACTCACTCTCGCAATCACTACAATATCATATCCACTCTGAAAATGTTCTTCTTGTAATCGATAACTCTCTCTGATCAATCGTGTCAGCCGGTGTCTCACGACACTGTTGCCAACTTTTTTGCTGACAGAAATACCAAGCCGGTTCCCTCCGGATTGGTTTTCTCTTACATACATTACCAGATACTTATTTGCATAAGACTTTCCAGTCTTATAAACAATCTGAAAATCTTGATTTTTCTTTAATGACTCGGAAAATTTCATTATTATCTTCTCCTGATTTTTAAAGAAGAAAAGGCCACATATATGCGGCCTACGCTGATAACTGTTTTCTTCCTTTTGCTCTTCTGGCAGCTAAAACTTTTCTTCCACCAGCTGTGCTCATTCTTGCTCTGAATCCATGAACTTTCGCTCTAGATCTCTTTTTTGGTTGGAATGTCATTTTCATTGAAATCCACCTCCTTAGACATGAAACCTATATATATAAATATAGACATATTATTTTTTAGACATCGTATTTTATTATAAGCATAAAATGCCATTTCGTCAAGATAATCCTTTCATTTTCTTGATTTTTTTCCATTTTTCCACATATATGATATCTCCTTATTTTTATCTGCTTTTCTACTTTTTCCATTCTCCTGTTTCTCCTCTTTTTCCAACTCTTTTTTCCATTTTTCCCCGTTTTTTCTATAAATAAAAGATGCTCTGACACTTTTCCACACATCATCTAGTATTTTTTCCCGAAAAAATCATGTGGATATCCCACAATATAGTGTTTGACCAAAATGTTATCCACAAGTTGTGGATAACTTGTGGATAACTATAAGGATAACCTGTGGATTCAATGTTTATAGACGATTTATCCACCCTTAAAATCCTTATTTTGGGGGATTTTCCACTGTCTATAAAGTTATCCACACTTATTTCCATTGCTTAAATATGGGTTTTGATGTAAAATATAGTGGAGAGATTGTCTACAAATTTCTTTTACTATGATACTTAGGAGTTAGAAGAATGAATATTGTTGAGGAAAATTGGGAAGAAATTATACAAAAATTAAAAATTGAACACAGTCTTACGGACGTTTCTTTCAAAACGTGGATTCTTCCACTGAGAGTATATAAAGTAACAAGTAATACTGTGTACATTCTTGTGAATTTAAAAGCAAGTATTGACTATATTAAAAACAAATACCTGCTGCCGTTTCAGGTATGTATTGCCGAAGTTGTCGGAAAAGAATATGAAGTAAAATTTATCGCCGAAAATGAATTCGATCCGAAAGATTTTGAGGATAAAACCGCCACACCGAAATCAAAAGTAACTGTATCTCAGGCTGCAAACCTGAATCCCAAGTATACATTTGATACTTTTGTCGTTGGTGGAAACAACAATTTTGCACATGCTGCATCACTTGCAGTTGCAGAATCACCGGGTGAAGTCTATAATCCCCTCTTTTTATATGGAGGTGTCGGACTTGGAAAAACCCATCTTATGCACTCCATCGCTCACTTTATTTTAGAAAATGAGCCAGAGAAAAAAGTATTATATGTAACAAGTGAAACGTTTACAAATGAACTGATCGAAGCAATTAAAAACGGAAAAACTGGCAATGAATCCGCAATGACTGCTTTTCGCGAAAAATACAGATCGATTGACGTCCTTTTAATAGATGATATCCAATTTATTATCGGAAAAGAAAGTACACAGGAAGAATTCTTTCACACATTTAATCATCTTCACATATCCGGCAAGCAGATCATCATCTCCAGCGATAAGCCTCCAAAAGACATTGAAACACTGGAAGCTCGTCTCCGCTCCCGCTTTGAATGCGGCTTAGTCGCAGATATTTCCTCACCTGATTATGAAACACGAATGGCAATTCTCAGGAAAAAGGAAGAATTGGACGGACTGGACAAATACAATATTCCGGATGCTGTTATGCAGTACATTGCTTCTAATGTAAAGTCAAATATCCGTGAGCTTGAAGGCTCTTTAAACAAATTGATCGCATTATATAAGTTAAAAAATGCACCGATTGATATCAATTTGGCTGCGGAAGCGCTGAAAGATATCGTTTCACCAAATGAAAACAGACAAGTCACCCCGGAATTAATCCTGGATGTTGTCTCAGAACACTTTAATATTTCGATCGCTGACTTAAAAAGTGGCAAACGAAACGCTGAAATCGCAATTCCGCGTCAAATAGTTATGTATTTATGCCGTACTATGACCGATACTCCACTCAAAGCAATCGGTCTGACACTTGGTGGTCGTGATCATTCTACGATCAGCCATGGAGTTGATAAAGTTACTGCTGATATCAAGGCCAGTGACACCTTCAGCAACACCATTGATATTATTAAGAAAAAATTAAATCCAGTTTAGATTGTTATTTTTTTAACGGCTATTGTGGATTGATATGTGGAAAAACTGTGGATAGATTGTTCGTTCATTGTGGATAATTTTTTCTGTGGAAAACTCGCTTAAGTTATCCCAATTTTGCGAACGTATTATCCTTTGTTTTTCCACATACTTTTCGAGCGTAAAAATCGCTCAACCATAGGGATTTTTAGGGTTATCCACATATCCACAGCCCCTACGGCGGTTACGGCGGATAACTTTCATATATTTACTCAAAGCAAATACCGAAAGGAGTTATACACATGAAAATCATTTGCACAAAATCAAATTTAGTCAAAGGTGTCAGTATTGTCTCCAAAGCAGTTCCTTCTAAAACAACCATGCCAATCTTAGAATGTATCTTAATTGATGCAACAACAGATACAATCAAATTGACAGCGAATGATATGGAACTTGGAATTGAAACTACGATTGAAGGAACCATTCTTCAAAAAGGAATCATTGCATTGGATGCCAAGATTTTTTCAGAAATCGTAAGAAAACTTCCTGATAATGAAGTAATCATTGAAACAAATAGTAATTTACAGACACTGATCACCTGCGAAAAAGCAAAATTTAATATTTCCGGAAAATCAGGAGAAGATTTTTCTTATTTACCTTATATCGAAAAAAAGGATTGCATCACACTTTCTGAATTTACGCTCAAAGAAGTGATTCGTCAGACAATTTTTTCAATCTCTGATATGGACAGCAACAAACTGATGTCGGGTGAATTGTTTGAAGTGGATCAGAATATTCTGAAAGTGGTTTCCCTGGACGGACACCGTATTTCCATTAGAAAAATCGAATTAAAAGAATCTTATGAGCCTAGAAAAGTTGTCGTTCCAGGAAAGACACTTCAGGAAATCAGTAAAATCCTTTCTGGTGAGACAGAAAGTGAAGTTACTATTTATTTTACAAATAATCATATCGTGTTTGAGTTCAGCAACACCGTTGTTGTGTCAAGATTAATCGAAGGAGAATATTTCCGTATCGACCAGATGCTCTCAAACGATTATGAGACAAAAGTGCGAATCAATAAAAAAGAACTGTTAAGCTGTATTGATCGTGCAACACTTCTTGTGAAAGAAGGAGATAAGAAGCCGATCATTATTAATATTACCGATGAGTCTATGCAGCTGAAGATCCAGTCACAGATTGGTTCTATGAATGAAGAGATCATGATTACCAAAGACGGAAAGGATCTGCTGATCGGATTTAATCCGAAGTTTTTGATTGATGCGCTGCGCGTGATCGATGACGAGGAGGTCAGCCTGTACTTCATGAATGCAAAAGCACCTTGCTTTATCAAAGATGAAGAACAAAGTTATATCTATCTGATCCTTCCAGTAAACTTCAATGCGGCTGCATAAATATGCAACATAGCAATGTATATTTATGCAGAAAAACTACGAAACGTATTTTCAATGTGCGAGAGGACGAAGAAATGGAAATTATTAAATTAAGAGATGAGTACATTAAATTAGGACAGGCATTAAAAGCGGCAGGATTTGTAGAATCTGGTGTTGATGCGAAATTTGTTATTCAGGATGGATTGGTATCTGTCAATGGGGAAATAGAAGTGCAGCGTGGAAAGAAACTTTATGCTGGAGATGTTGTCTCTTTTGATGGACAGGAGATCCGAATTGAGAAATAATAAGGACAGTTGGTGCCGGTATGGTAATTAAGTCATTAAAATTAAAAAACTTTAGAAATTATGATTTTCTCAGCATCGAGTTTGACCATGCTACCAATATATTTTATGGCGACAATGCTCAGGGTAAGACAAATATTTTAGAGGCGGTCTATCTGACCGGAACAACGAAATCTCACAGAGGTACGAAAGATCGGGATTTGATTCAATTTGGAAATGAAGAGTCTCATATTGAGACGGTGATCGAGAAAGATGGAATCGAGTTTCAGGTGGATATGCATCTGAAGAAGAACAGTCCAAAGGGAATTGCGATCAATAAGATTCCAATCCGAAAGGCAAGTGAGCTGTTTGGACTTGTTCATCTTGTATTTTTCTCTCCGGAAGATCTGAACATTATCAAGAACGGACCTGCCGAGCGGAGAAGATTTATGGATCTGGAATTGTCCCAGCTTGATAAAGTCTATCTGAGTGATCTGGCAAATTATAACAGAATCATCAATCAGAGAAACCGTCTGTTAAAAGACTGCCAGAATCGTGCAGAATTAAATGAGATGCTGGATTTATGGGATATGCAGCTGATTCAGTATGGCAGTCGGATCATGGAAAGACGGGAAAAATTTCTGGAAGAAGTAAATGAAATAATATCTGGAATTCATTATAAATTGACGGGAGGCCGAGAAACGATTACAATTTCATATGAGAAAAACATTGGGCAGATGGAATTCGAGTCGGTTCTGAAAAAGAACAGGGAGCGGGATATTCGAATGAAAAGCACCTCAGCAGGACCACACAGAGATGACATCTGTTTTTTGACAAAAGATATTGATATTCGTAAATTTGGTTCCCAGGGACAGCAGAGGACAGCAGCATTATCCTTGAAGCTTTCTGAGATAGAGATTGTCAGAAAGTTGATCAAGGATACGCCGGTTCTTTTGTTGGATGATGTCCTGTCAGAACTGGATAAGAACAGACAGAATTATTTATTAGACAGCATTCATGACATACAGACATTGATCACCTGCACTGGTGTCGATGAGTTTGTAAATCACCGCTTTTCGATAAATAAAATATTTCATGTAAGTAATGGAGTCGTAGTAAAGGAAAATTAGGAGGACTATAATGAGTACAGAATATGGTGCAGATCAGATTCAGATATTGGAAGGACTGGAGGCCGTCAGAAAAAGACCTGGAATGTACATTGGGAGCACATCTTCCAGAGGGTTACATCATCTTGTATACGAAATTGTGGACAATGCGGTCGATGAAGCACTCGGCGGATATTGTGATACGATTTTTGTATCGATCAACAAAGATAATTCGATCACGGTTATTGACAACGGACGTGGAATTCCGGTTGGGATCAATCATAAAGCAGGACTTCCGGCGGTTGAGGTCGTATTTACCGTGCTGCATGCCGGAGGAAAATTCGGTGGCGGAGGATACAAGGTGTCCGGTGGACTTCACGGAGTGGGTGCCTCAGTAGTAAATGCCCTGTCAGTATGGCTGGAAGTAGAGATTTACAACGAGGGCAAGATTTACAAACAGCGCTATGAGCGCGGGAAATCTGCCTATCAGCTGAAAGTGGTAGGAGAATGCGAAGCGGACAAGACCGGAACGAAAGTTACATTCTTGCCGGATGCCGAGATTTTTGAAGAGACAGAGTTTGATTATAATATTTTGAAGCAGAGATTCCGTGAGATGGCATTTCTTACGAAAAATCTGAAGATTGTTTTAGCAGATGAGAGACCGGAAGAACGCATCGAGAAGACATTTCACTATGAAGGTGGAATCAAGGAATTTGTGCAGTATTTAAACAAAAGCAAGACTCCTCTTTATGAGCAGATTATTTACTGTGAGGGACAGAAAGACGGAGTTGCAGTAGAAGTGGCAATGCAACACAATGATTCCTATACAGACAATACATATGGGTTTGTAAATAACATCACTACACCGGAAGGCGGTACACATGTTGTCGGTTTTCGAAATGCACTTACAAAGACTTTCAATGAGTATGCAAGAAAAAATAAGCTGTTAAAAGATAGTGAACCAAATCTTTCGGGAGAAGATATCAGAGAAGGTTTGACAGCAATTATCAGCGTTAAGATTCAGGATCCACAGTTTGAAGGACAGACGAAGCAAAAACTTGGAAACAGTGAGGCAAGAGGTGCGGTTGACAGTGTACTGAGTACACAGTTAGAGATTTTCCTTGAACAGAATCCGCAGGTTGCCAAAGTTGTCATCGAGAAGTCTGTTCTGGCACAGCGTGCGCGGGAAGCGGCCAGAAAGGCAAGAGATCTTACAAGAAGAAAATCAGCCTTAGAGGGAATGTCACTTCCGGGAAAACTTGCAGATTGTTCAGAGAAGGATGCATCCAAATGTGAGATTTACATTGTAGAGGGAGATTCTGCGGGTGGATCGGCAAAGACTGCCAGAGACCGTGCAACTCAGGCAATTCTTCCGCTTCGAGGAAAGATTCTGAATGTAGAGAAAGCAAGACTAGATAAAATCTATGCAAATGCAGAAATCAAAGCGATGATCACAGCCTTTGGAACGGGAATTCACGAGGATTTTGATATTTCAAAACTGCGATATCATAAGATCATTATCATGACCGATGCCGACGTGGACGGCGCTCATATCAGTACGCTTCTTCTGACATTTTTATATCGGTTTATGCCGGAACTGATCAAACAAGGATACGTTTATCTGGCGCAGCCTCCGCTCTATAAGTTGGAGAAAAACAAAAAAGTATGGTATGCTTACAGTGATGAAGAATTAAATAAGATTCTTCAGGAAGTTGGAAGAGATGGAAATAATAAGATTCAGCGTTACAAAGGTCTTGGAGAGATGGATGCGGAACAGCTTTGGGAGACAACAATGGATCCGGAGCACCGCGTGCTTCTGCGTGTGACAATGGATGAGGAATCTTCATCCGAATTAGACCTTACTTTTACGACACTTATGGGAGATAAAGTAGAGCCTAGACGAGAGTTTATCGAGGAGAATGCAAAATACGTGCAAAATCTTGATATTTAAAGGTTTTTACAGCGTTGATGAAAATGTATTTCAAGTAAGGAGAAGACAATGGAAGATAATATTTTTGATAAAGTTCATGAGGTTGACCTGAAAAAGACGATGGAAGACTCTTATATTGATTATGCAATGAGCGTTATTGCCTCCCGTGCACTTCCGGATGTCAGAGATGGTCTGAAACCGGTACAGAGAAGAATCCTCTATTCCATGATTGAACTGAACAATGGACCGGATAAGCCGCATCGTAAGTGTGCCCGTATCGTCGGAGATACGATGGGTAAATATCACCCGCATGGAGATAGTTCGATTTATGGAGCGCTTGTCAATATGGCGCAGGAGTGGTCTACAAGATATCCGCTTGTGGATGGTCATGGAAACTTCGGTTCAGTCGATGGAGATGGCGCTGCTGCCATGCGTTATACAGAGGCCAGATTAAGCAAAATTTCTATGGAGCTGACAGCTGATATCAATAAAGACACAGTAGATTTCACACCAAACTTTGATGAGACGGAAAAGGAGCCGGCGGTACTTCCGGCCAGATTTCCAAATCTGCTGGTCAATGGTACGTCAGGAATTGCGGTTGGAATGGCGACGAATATTCCACCGCATAATCTAAGAGAAGTCATTGCAGCAGTGGTAAAGATTATTGATGACCAGATAGAAGAAAACGGCGAGACGAGCATAGAAGATATTTTGCAAATCGTCAAAGGGCCGGATTTCCCAACTGGAGCAATGATCCTTGGAACGAGAGGAATCGAGGAGGCATACCGCACCGGAAGAGGAAAAATCCGTGTACGTGCAGTGACGGATATCGAGCCGATGGCAAATGGAAAGAGCCGTATCGTTGTCACAGAATTACCATATATGGTGAATAAAGCTCGTCTGATCGAGAAGATTGCAGAGCTTGTACGCGATAAGAAGATTGACGGAATTACAGATTTAAGTGATCAGTCTAACCGAGAAGGTATGCGTATCTGTATCGAGCTGCGCCGGGATGTCAATGCAAATGTTGTTCTGAATCAGCTGTACAAACATACACAATTGCAGGATACGTTTGGTGTGATCATGCTGGCACTGGTCAACAACGAGCCGAAAGTCATGAACATTCTTGAGATGCTGAACTATTATCTCAGACATCAGGAAGAGGTCGTGACAAGACGTACGAAATATGAACTCAATAAGGCAGAAGAGCGCGCGCATATTTTGGAAGGCTTGCTGATCGCCCTTGATAATATTGATGAGGTTATCAGAATTATTCGTAATTCCAAGAATGCACAGGCTGCTAAAGAAGGACTGATCGAAGCATTCCAGCTGACAGATGTACAAGCACAGGCAATTGTAGATATGCGTCTGCGTGCACTGACCGGTCTGGAACGGGAAAAGCTTGAAAATGAATATAAGGAGCTCATGGAGCGCATTGGAGAATTGAGAGCAATCCTTGCAGACAGAAAACTTCTTTTAGGTGTGATCAAGGAAGAAATTCTTGTGATCAGTGGAAAATATGGGGATGACAGAAGAACTTCCATTGGTTTTGATGAGTTAGATCTTTCTACAGAAGACCTGATTCCGGAGCAGGATGTTGTGATCACAATGACAAAGCTTGGTTATATCAAGCGGATGACAACAGATACCTTCAAGAGTCAGAACCGCGGCGGTAAAGGAATCAAGGGAATGCAGACCATTGAAGAAGATTATGTAGAGGAATTATTTATGACCTCGACACATAACTATATCATGTTCTTTACCAATACCGGACGAGTATACCGGATGAAAGGCTATGAGATTCCGGAGGCTGGAAGAACTGCAAGAGGAACTGCGATCATCAATTTATTGCAGCTCATGCCGGATGAAAAGATTACTGCGATGATTCCGATCCGTGAATATGAAGACGGGAAATATCTGTTTATGGCGACGAAAAAAGGTCTTGTGAAGAAGACGCCAATTACAGATTATGCAAATGTCAGAAAGACAGGGCTTGCTGCGATCACACTTCGTGAAGATGATGAGCTGATTGAAGTAAAGATCACAGACAATGAAAAAGATATCATCATGGTAACAAAATACGGTCAGTGTATCCGTTTCAAAGAGCAGGATGTAAGATCAACGGGAAGAACTTCTATGGGTGTACGAGGAATGAACCTGAGCGATCGCGATGAAGTGATCGGAATGCAGTTACATACCCAGGGAGATTACCTTCTGATCGCTTCTGAAAAGGGAATGGGAAAACGTACTGCAATTGAAGAGTTCACCTGTCAGAATCGTGGCGGAAAAGGTGTGAAGTGCTATAAGATCACGGAGAAAACCGGAAATGTGATCGGAGTTAAAGCAGTAAACGAAGACAATGAAATTATGATCATCAATACAGAGGGAATTGTAATTCGAATGGAATGTGCAGGAATTTCTATTCTTGGTCGTGTCGCATCGGGAGTGAAACTGATCAACCTTGACTCCAATACAAAAGTTGCCAGCATTGCAAAAGTGAGAGAAACTGTCGCAGAAGAAAATGCAGAAGAAAAGGCTGAAGTAGAAGAAGCAGGTTCAGAAGAAAGTCTTGAATTAGAAACAAATTAGAAAAAATGATGGAATCAGATACCCTATGTCACAAATAGAGTGCATCTGCATATGCTGAAACAAGGCAGAACAAGGAAGCATGCAGGAGGTAACAAGCTATGGTTCAGTTTATGAATGAGACAGCAGATGCATATGCACAGATACGAGGAGATGCCGGACATTCTAAGATCAAGGGAAATATTTATTTCTTTGAAATGTACGGGGGAACACTGGTTGTGGCAGAAGTGGAAGGTCTTCCAAATGCAGAAAATGCTCCAAACGCAAATTTCTACGGATTCCATATTCATGAAGGAGCATTATGTACAGGAGATGAAGAGGATCCATTTGCTCAGACAAAGGGACATTATAATCCGGAAAATACAGTACATCCAGGGCATGCGGGGGATTTTCCTCCATTGCTTGCAAATGAGGGGCTTGCATGGAGCGCCTTTTACACAGACCGGTTTTACCCGGAAGAAGTGATCGGAAGAACAGTTGTCATCCATGGGATGGCAGATGATTTCCGGACACAGTCATCAGGAAATTCCGGAAGTAAGATCGCATGCGGAGAGATTGTATCGGAATAGTCGATTCTAGAAAGAGAATATTGGGAAAAAGAGAAGGAATATCTGGATACAGGTATTCCTTTTCTTTGTGATGTATACTATAATCTTAGATAGATGAAAAATTTCAGAAGATTCAGATCAATGAGGAGGTCCCTATGATTCGAACAATAGATGTCAGTGAGATTACAAAAAATGTAAAAGAAATGTGTATTGAAGCTAATTATTATCTTTCAGATGATATGAAGAATGCATTGCAGACGGCAGTGAGAACAGAAGAGTCTCCACTTGGCAGACAGATTTTAGAACAGCTTCAGGAAAATCTGGAGATTGCAGCAACAGATATGATTCCAATCTGCCAGGATACCGGAATGGCAGTTGTATTTTTAGAGATTGGACAAGAGGTACATCTGACCGGGGGAAATCTGGAAGAGGCTGTCAATGAGGGGGTACGTCAGGGGTATGTGGAAGGATATTTGAGAAAATCTGTGGTAAAGGATCCGATTCTGAGAGAAAATACAAAGGATAACACCCCAGCAGTTATTCATTATAAAATTGTTTCTGGTGATCAAGTGAAGATCAAAGTGGCGCCGAAGGGATTCGGAAGTGAAAACATGAGTAAAGTTATGATGTTGAAGCCGGCAGATGGATTGGAAGGGGTAAAGCAAGCGATTCTCAATATAGTGGCAGAGGCAGGACCAAATGCGTGCCCACCAATGGTAGTCGGTGTTGGAATCGGAGGTACTTTTGAAAAATGTGCGCTGATGGCAAAGGAAGCATTGACAAGGGAGGTTGGCGTCCATTCGGAAATCCCATATGTGCAAGAATTAGAAGAAGAAATGCTGCAGAAGATCAACCAGCTTGGCATTGGACCGGGAGGATTGGGAGGCGTGATGACCGCTCTTGCAGTTAATGTCAACACATATCCGACTCACATTGCAGGGCTTCCAGTGGCGGTGAATATCTGTTGCCATGTGAACAGACATATTGTGAGAGTGTTATAGCAAGGAGAGAAAGGGAGGCAGTGCAGATGGAAAAACATATGACGGTACCAGCAGGAAAAGATCAGCTTTGCCAATTAAAAGCGGGAGATTATGTATATTTGACGGGAACAATCTATACGGCAAGGGATGCTGCGCATAAAAGAATGAATGAAAGCCTTGATCAAGGTGAGAAGCTGCCAGTGAAACTGGAAGAGCAGGTGATTTATTATATGGGACCATCTCCGGCAAGAGAAGGAAGACCAATCGGTTCAGCAGGACCAACAACTGCAAGCAGAATGGATAAGTATGCGCCGCGGCTGTTAGATCTGGGTCTGGGGGCAATGATTGGAAAGGGAAAGCGGACACAGGAAGTGATTGATGCGATTATAAGAAACGAGTCTGTCTATTTTGCGGCAGTAGGAGGTGCAGGAGCACTGTTATCTAAATGTATTAAACGCTCAGAAGTAGTTGCCTATGATGACCTTGGAGCAGAAGCAATCCGCCGATTGGAAATTGAAAACTTTCCTGTGATCGTCGTAATCGACAAAGATGGAAATAATCTCTATGAGACAGCAATTGAAAAATACAGAAAGAGAATAGAGGAAAATTAAATGAAACGTATTTTATTAATGGTCTTTAAAAATATTTTGCTGGTTCCTGTTATGTGGTGTAAATTATGCTATTATGCGGGACATGTAGAAAAATATACAGAGCAGCAAATTTATAAAATGCTCACCTTCATCGTACTTCGTGCCAATAAAGGCGGAAGAGTGACGATCGATGTACATGGAAAAGAGAATATACCGGAGAAAGATGGGTTTATGTTCTTTCCAAATCATCAGGGAATGTATGATGTACTTGCAATTGTAGAGGCATGTTCACATCCATTTTCAGTTGTAGCAAAAAAAGAGGTAGAAAATGTACAGTTTTTGAAACAGGTTTTCAAATGCATGAAAGCATATACAATGGACCGGAGTGATGTCAGACAGGCAATGAAAGTGATTACTGCAGTGAGCAAAGAAGTAGAAAATGGAAGGAACTATTTGATTTTTCCGGAAGGAACGAGGTCAAAAAATGGAAATCATGTTCAAGAATTTAAGGGCGGAAGCTTTAAAGCAGCGACAAAAGCAAAATGTCCGATTATCCCGGTGGCGTTAATTGATTCCTTTAAACCATTTGATACAAACAGCATTGAACCAGTTACAGTACAAGTTCACTTTTTAAAACCGATGTTGTATGAAGAATACAAGGATATGAAGACAAATGAAATTGCAGCAGAAGTAAAGAGGCGGATTGAAGAAGTAATAGAGAAAAATACTTCCGAACAGAAGTAGATCATCAGAGTCTTGCGAGAAAAAAGAAGAATCCAGAGTTTACACAGAAGGATTCTTCTTTTGTTATATCTATATAGAAATAAATTACAAACAAAGAAAAATGAGAGAAAATTCTAGTAAAAGATAAATTACAAAAAAGTAAAAAAAGTTATTGACATTTGAAAAAAGCTTTAGTATAATCAATTATGCGCTTGATACAGCGCCTATATCGAAAACAAATTCGGAGAAATACTCAAGAGGCCGAAGAGGCGCCCCTGCTAAGGGTGTAGGTCGGGCAACCGGCGCGAGGGTTCAAATCCCTCTTTCTCCGCTTTTTAAAGAAAAGAACAAAATAAAAAGTTCAAAAAACTTTAAAAAGATTGTTGACAAACACTTGAGAGTGTGATATAGTTAAGAAGTTGTCGCGATAAGCGATGGCAAAATAAAAAAGTGCTTGACAAGTAAGAAACGCTGTGATAAAATAAAACAGCTGATTACGAAAAGCAAAACAGAACATTGATAATTAAACAATAGACAACACAACCCTGAAAATTTCGAACA
>NZ_CAXSKS010000012.1:0-27201 GCF_964238105.1 Coprococcus sp. HPP0074
CATACCATTCTTCGACACGAATTGTCAATAGTTTTTTTATTTTTTATTTTATTTGTACAATTCATACAATTTCCGCAACTGCTTTTTACGGTTCTCCGTGATTTTCTATCGAAACCATTGCAAAACCTTTCTCGATAGGCTATTTTTTACTTTTTCGTAAACTTTCCACATTCTCCTCGTTTTTTCTTTCCTTTGAGAACAAAAAACTTTTCACTACAGTGGTATTTGTGGAAATCTTTTTTCAAAACTATGCTATAATATATTATAGAAGTTGACAGGTACGTTTCATGTGTGGCAAGAAATATGCCCTTCTTCAGAGTTATCTTCTCTGAGTAAAAAATGGATTCTGTTCATTCACACAAATCTCGGTACATAAAACAGCCATTTTCCTCTATGATTGTAAGAGGATCAGGATTGTATCTCGGATTCCCGATCCTCTTCACACATCTTCTTTTCATTTTTTTGTATATGAAAATACCAACATTAAAAAAGCACAAAGCGCCAAACCATCTATCCGACATCATTTGTCTCGGGCATCATATTATATTTTTCTTGACCAAGAAGAATTTGAATATGATCTGTATATGCTTCAAAAGCAGCTGGAATCGGATAGTTTCTCTCAATCTCTTCTGGATGTACGAACAGCATTTGTTCTGTACATTTTTTCTCCAATTCATCCACTCTTACTTTATATCCAATCATATTCCATTCCACATGACTGAAAATATGTTTTGCCGCCCCCAAAGCTTGAATCCGGATAGGTGCAAGCCCGATTTGTCTGCAAAACGCAAGCGCTTCTTCTTCGCTTAAATGTCCGTCTCTGCCTGGAAGTTCGTACAGACCTGCCAACAGCCCTTTTGCAGGGCGCTTCCGAATTGCAATTTTCTCTCCATCTTGAAAAATGAAAATCGTTCTTTTCTCAATTCTCCTGGCTTTCGCTTTTGTTTTCACCGGAAGTTCCATCACCTTGCCAAGCTTTCTTGCCCTGCACAAATGCTTTACTGGACATTCCTCGCATTTTGCCATGCCATTTGGCACACAGATAAGCGCACCAAGTTCAATCAAGCCCTGATTAAAATCACTTGCCGCCTCTTTCGGAATGACCCCCTCCAACATATACTCTATTTTTATCTTTGTACTCTGTTTCATAATGTCATCTTCACTTGCCAAAATTCTCGATAACACACGCAATACATTTCCATCCACCGCCGGCTTTGGTATCCCATATGCGAACGATGCGATTGCCCCCGCCGTATAACTTCCGATTCCCGAAAGACTACGGATCTGATCATACTGTCTTGGGAACTCTCCCGAAAATTCATCCATAATCTGTCGTGCGGCCTTCTGCATATTTCTGACCCGATTGTAATATCCCAATCCTTCCCACAGTTTCAGGAGTTTCTCCTCTTCTGCCACGGCAAGCTTTTCCACCGTAGGCAGTTCTTTCATAAATCGTGCATAAAAGGGCCTCACCGCTTCCACTCTCGTCTGCTGAAGCATAATCTCAGACACCCATACCCGATAAGCACTCGGATCTTCTCGCCACGGAAGTGCTCTCTTATGTTTCCGGAACCATTCTACAAGCGGATCCGCAAGCGCCTGAAGCTCTTTCGGCTCCAACAGAACCGGAACTTCCTTTCGGATCTTAATTTCATCTTTCTTTACTTCACAATCATACGCAACAATGTGTACGCCCTGTTCCCGCGCCTTTTGCAGCGCCTCCCCAAACTCTGGGTGTGTCCTTGTATTTGGTGTAAAGTATTTGACATTCTTCATCTGGACCACAAAGAAAATATATGCTTCATATCCATCCCGAACCGCCTTGCACAGTTCTTCCACATGTTTTACTCCACGCTCTGTTGGCGCATCCGGAAATTTTACCACTCCATCTTCCTCGAGTGTCACACCTTTTACTTCTATAAAAATTTTGCGTTCCTCTTCTTCTGCATATAGGTCAAATCTGGAGTTCCCATATGTCACTTCCTGTCTGAGCATCGTGGGATTCTCGCAAAGATTTCCCGCTTCTATCCACTCCTTTACAGCTTTATTTGGAATCTGCGAATCCATATTGATCAGGCGATTCCCTTTTTTCACACAGATCAGATCCCACTTTGTCTTCCGTTCGGGATTGTCGCTCCTCTGTACATAAACGGTCGCCCCAGGAACAAGCAATTCCGCACACCTTCCTGTATTTTTCACATGCACGATTTCCTTCTTCCCTCGGATCTCAACCTCTGCAGTGAAGCGATTCGGACGTTCCAAAAAATATCCCTTCTCTATTCTCTCATATTTCATTTTCTACTCCGCCAGTGCACAGGCTTTCGCCCATTCATTCTCCTTAAATCCTGGAATTGCAAAATCTTCCCCCAGAAGAAGCGGTCTCTTCACAAGCATGCCGTCTGTTGCCAAAAGCTGATACTGCTCCTCTTCCGTCATCGTCGGAAGCTTATCTTTCAACTCCAGTTCCCGATATTTCATTCCACTTGTATTAAAAAATCGCTTTAGTGGAAGTCCACTTTTTCTGTGCCATTCCCGCAGTTCCTCCTCTGTCGGATTGTTTTCAACAATATGTCTCTCCTCGAATGCAATCCCCTGCTCCTCCAGCCATTTTTTTGCTTTCTTGCAAGTAGAACACTTTGGATACTCTAACAATAAAATACTCATGTATATAACCTCCTAATTTTAACTTTTTTTGATAAATTCTGTGTGACACTTCGGGCAGGTAATACAAATCTTTCCTTTTCCTTTCGGCACCCGGATTTTCTGTTTACAAGACGGACACTTGTAAATATGATGTGTCTTCCTCTGCTCGAAGTACTCTTTTTCCCGCTTCAGAAATGTAGCTGCCTTTCCTTTCAGTTCTAAAAATTTTTGATTTTCCTCAGCCCTCTTCTGATAATTTCTGGAAAACATCCGGAAATAACAGAGAAGGACAAGCAGACATGCGAGTGTATTTAAAAAGTTATTTCGAAATCCCATCGCAAAAACCAACAGTACTACTGCGGTTCCAAGCATGAACTTGCTCAACGAATCTACCCCGTAGCGGCCTATCATAAACTTTCTGAACTTCTCTTTCATCTTCCTTCGCCCCTTTGCCTTGTTCTTCCTACATCTTCGCTGAAACATTCAAAAAAGTCAATCCATTTTATTGAATCTTTATAATCTACATACACTTTTAATAGCCGCCTAAAACCTAGAAAATTCTGTCCCGAAATCATCTGCTCTGATCACAAAAATTTTCTATCATATAATAAAAAACAGGAAAAACTATCTTTTAAGCGTTCTCTACTCTTCTAACAATTTTTCCTGCTTCTCTATTTTCTTCACTTTTCAACTGTTTTATAACACTTTTGATAAAAATTCCTTTAATCTCGGATGCTGTGGATTCTCAAAAAATTCCTGCGGTGTGTTGCTCTCTTTGACTTGTCCTTCATCGATGAACAGAACTCTTGTCGCCACCTCTCTTGCAAATCCCATCTCATGTGTGACAACAACCATTGTCATTCCATCGTCTGCAAGCTCTTTCATCAATCCAAGCACTTCACCCACCATCTCCGGATCCAGCGCTGATGTCGGCTCATCAAATAACATCACATCCGGATTCATTGCCAATGCCCGCGCGATTGCAATACGCTGTTTTTGTCCTCCCGACAGCTGTTTTGGATATGCTGCTGCTTTATCCGGAAGTCCAACACGTTCTAACAGTTCCTCTGCTTTCTTTGATGCCTCCTGCTTTGACAGCACCCCAAGTTTGACCGGGGCAAGCATAATATTTTCCTTGATTGTCAAATGAGGGAATAAATTAAACTGTTGGAATACCATCCCCATTTTCTGTCTTAATTTATTAATGTCACAATTTTTGCTTGTAATATTGTTTCCCTCAAACCACACTTCCCCGCTTGTCGGTACTTCTAAAAGATTCAGGCAGCGGAGGAATGTAGACTTTCCAGAACCGGAAGGTCCCACTACTACTACTTTTTCACCTTTTTCAATATGTTCATCAATTCCTCTGAGCACTTCATGTCCATGAAATGATTTTTTTAAATTCTTAGTTATGATCACCTTGCGCCATTCTCCTTTCAAATAGATTTAAAAGTTTTGTCAATCCTAATACAATGACAAGATAACATACTGCTGCTACATAAAGCGGCGGAAGAATATCGTACGTTGCAGAACCGATATACTGTGCTGCTTTCGTCAGATCTGTCACAGCGATCACCCCTGCCACAGATGTTTCTTTGATCAACACGATAAATTCATTTCCAAGCGCCGGAAGAATATTTTTGATTGCCTGTGGAATGATGATTTCCTTCATAGTCTGAAGATAATTCAGTCCAAGAGAACGTCCGCCTTCCATCTGTCCTTTATCGATCGACTCGATTCCCGCACGGATGATCTCTGCTACATAAGCACCGGAATTAATTCCGAAGCAGACCGCTCCAACCAAAAGTGCATTGGTATCCCGAGACGTAAATATAAGATTATAAATAATCAACAGCTGTACCATAACCGGTGTGCCTCGAATGATCGTAATGTAAATGTTACAGATTTTATTAAAAATCCAAAGCTCTTTTCTCTGTACAGCACTTACTTTTACTACTGCCACTAAAAGTCCGATCGCAATTCCGATCAGAATCGCAAAGATGGAGATTAATATTGTAATCTTTAATCCATCCAAATATGCCAGATATCTCTGGTCTTTGATTACCGCTTTATAAAAAGCATCCGAGAAATTTTGAAAAAATCCCGTCATCATAATTCCTTTCATTTGTTTTCTCCTTTTCATTGACCCTCAAAGGGGCTGCCGCAAAATCCAGTCTCCCCTTCCTGTCCCTATTTAGCTTGAACACGCTGGGAAATCCGCTTTTTGCAGCAGCCTCTTTTTTAGTTTTCTCTGTCTTACTGTCGTTGCCTTCTGAACTGCTTATTCACTCTGTACGTGATTTGCTGTGAATTCTTCAATTTTTCCTTCTTCCACCAGCTTATCGATCACTTTGTTGATCTCATCTAACAGTTCTTTGTTTCCTTTTTTTACGGCGATTGCATACTTATCTTCAAATAAGGTTCCGTCTAATGTTGTCAGTGCATCATTTGCCGCTACCAACTCTTCCGCCGGATATTGATCCATTACGATACAGTCAATCTTGCCATTCTTTAAGTCTTCTGCCGCCTGCGCAAATTTTGTGTAACGCTTCACTTCTTTTGGATTACAGTTATCTTTGTTGGATACCCAGATATCTGCAATATTTCCCTGTTGTACTGCGACAACTTTTCCATCTAAGTCAGAACCTGCCAGTTCTTCTCCTGCCGGAGTCACCGCCGGGTTTTCTTTATTTACTACAATGACCTCTGTAGAATTTACATATTCATTAGAGAAATCCATTGCTTCCTCACGTTCCGGACTGATAGATACTCCTGCTGCCACAAAATCTACTTTTCCACTCTGCACTGCTGCAAGTGCTCCGTCAAAATCCATATTCTTAATCTCCAGCTCTTTGCCCATCTCATCGGCGATCGCTTTTGCGATGTCCATATCGATTCCGACTACTTCGTTGCCTTTCATATATTCATATGGTGCAAATCCTGCTTCTGTTCCTACGATCAGTTTCTCTGATTTTGCCCCTTCTTCCTTTCCACCACATGCTGCCATGGAAATCATCATTGTCCCTGCTAATAAAATTCCTGCTACTTTCTTTATCTTCATAACGCTTCCTCCACTTATTTTTTGTATGTTTATTCGTCTATATTGCATATTATACTATGTTTTTTATAAAAATCAAGTGGTTTTTGCAAATTTATGCATATTTTATGCAAAAACTGTAAAATACAGTAGAACAAGAGCTCCAAGAATGATCCGATAATAGCCAAATACTTTGAAATCGTTCTTCTTAATATAGCCCATCAAAAACTTAATCGCGATGACAGATACCACAAATGCCACCAGACAGCCAACCAACAGCATCGCCGCTTCCATCGCAGTAAAGGAAAGACCAAATTTTAAAATCTTTACAAAACTTGCCCCGAACATTACCGGGATCGCAAGGAAAAATGTAAATTCTGCTGCTACATATCGAGATGTGCCAAGCAAAAGTGCACCAACGATCGTCGCTCCCGAGCGAGATGTACCAGGGATCAGCGAAAGTACCTGCCATCCACCGATGAGCAATGCTGTCTGATACGATAGCTGCGACAGTTTTGTCACCTTCGGCATCTTTCCTTTGTTCCAGTTTTCTACGACAATGAATAAGATTCCGTACAGAATCAACATCGCAGATATAATTTCAGGTTTATGCAAATGTGCTTCCATCCAGTCATCAAACAGAATTCCTATCACCCCCGCCGGGATACATGCCACAATGACCTTCATCCAAAGCTGAATCGTCCACGCTTTCTGTTTCTGTGTTTTCTTCGGCGAAAATGGATTGAGCTTATGGAAATACAGCACAACAACTGCCATAATCGCACCCAGCTGGATCACGACATTAAACATCTCTTTGAATGCCGCACTCGCCTGAAGTTTAATGAATTCGTCTACGAGAATCAAATGCCCGGTACTACTGATTGGAAGCCATTCTGTGATTCCTTCCACAATACCAAGCAAGATTACTTTTAACATTTCTAACATTCTTTCTCCTCCTAACCTTTCTGAAGAATCTTTTCAATTATTTTTGCCACACCATCTTCCTCATTGGAATCTGTGACAAGATCTGCTGCTTCCTTGACCGCTTCCTGTGCATTTCCCATGGCCACTCCGCATCCCGCCTCATGGATCATCGAAATATCATTCCACCCATCACCAAATACTATCATTTCTTCGCGGCGGATTCCGAGCAGCTCTGCCAGCTTTAACATCCCCTTTCCTTTGTCTACTCCCTCTGCATTTACTTCTATATTATTAGATAATGCTCTTGTAACTGTAACCTGTCCCATCTGTTCCAGTTCCCGGAGCGCACAC
Organism: Coprococcus sp. HPP0074; assembly: GCF_964238105.1. Lineage (NCBI taxonomy): Bacteria > Bacillati > Bacillota > Clostridia > Lachnospirales > Lachnospiraceae > Coprococcus > Coprococcus sp. HPP0074. The sequence goes on from NZ_CAXSKS010000012.1 coordinate 6,956, forward strand.
ATCTTCTCGCTTTGATCTGCGAAAATTGCATGCACCTTATCTACTCCTCCCGGCAATTGTCGTGCTGTCTCTCTGATATTCTTGACCACTTTCCTGGTCGAACGAACATATTCTGCCATCGCAGGTGATTCCATCATCTGATCTACTCTTTGCAGATCATGCTCACTGATATAGCCGACACCTTGGAAATAAATCTCTTGTAATGTATCATATTTATCATAGATATCCAATATCTTTTCTGTAATTTCTTTTGGGACCAGCTTCTCGTACACTACACTCCCATCCTTTGCATCCACGATCCTTGCTCCATTCGAAGTCAGTGCATACCGAATTCCTTTCACTTCCATAATTTCCTTTGGAATTCCCGAAAACGGTCTGCCGGTCGCAGGAAGTACGATCATCCCTTGTGCAATTGCCTCCTCCAACGCCCTCTTGGTACGTGCTGTCAGTTTCTTTTCTCCCGTCAGGATTGTTCCATCCAGATCAAACCCTAATAATTTATATTCCATTTTCATCATGTCTATCCCTTCCTTTTCTCGCTCTATTTCTTTGCTCCTTTTTCTCATCTTTCAAGTTTTGTCTATTTTATCAAACATTGAAAAAGAAATCAATTTATACTATAATGTAGGGCATTAAGCATACCAAATGCAACTTTTAAGAAAGGACTCTGAAACACATGTATGGTTATCACAAAAAACAATATCACCGCCTTTGTATCTGCCTTCTGTCTGTGATATTTTCTATTTCCTGCCCTGTCTATGCAGCGGACACTCTTCCTTCCTCAGACACACTGTCAGCACACAATACATTGCTGCTTGATACTGCACAATCACTCAGCACAATGACTGACCGCACAGAAGAAATGAAAAATTTGCTTATAGATGCACAAATCCAAGAAGCCAGACAATATCAAATGATGCGGCTGCGAATTCAATGGCTCTATGAAACAGGCTATTCTTCCTTCTTGGAGCAGCTGCTCAGCGCCTCTGATTTTCCAGATTTTCTAAATCGCTCTGAACAGATCCGCTCGCTCATCACCTATGACAGGAATCAGCTCACAGAGCTTTCTAACCTTCGCAGTTCTATCGAGACAGATGCCGCGCTCCTCACAAAACAGTGTGACTTACTGCGCGCTTCCAGAGATGCACTGTCCATGGAATATGAAAAGCTCCTTATTCTTTTGAATCAGCAAAATACTGCTTCCGGTGAATCGGTTTTCCCTGAAGTATTCAGCCGAATTCCTGAACTGATCGCCCGTGCTGATGAACAAATCGAAGAAGGACAACTTGCCGTCGATCAGGGAATCCATGCTCCTTCTTCGGAAATCCGCGACCCAGAGCCACCTCTGAACGATGATATTTCCGATAACACTTCTAACGTGGCAGACAACGAAAGTACCGTGGATGAGAAAGAGGAAGATGACGAAATCGCCCCTCCACCTTTTGCTCCTCCTCCGTCTTTCTCGGTATCTGCCTCTGAAAGTCTGCTTCTCTCTGCGTTAGTACAGTGTGAAGCAGGTACGGAAGACTATACTGCCATGACTGCACTTGCATCCTGCATTCTCAACCGGGTAAGCAGTCCACTGTTTCCGAATTCAATTTCAGGTGTCATCGAATCAGAACCACTGTTTTCCTCTGTATCTGACGGAAGAATCGAGGCACTCCTCTACGGGGATATTGACTCTGTATGCCAAAATGCAGTTTTTGATGCGATATCCGGTACGAACCCAATTGGCAGCTGTCTGTACTTTTCACCTGCTTCCTCCTCTGCTTCCGGAGCGACGTTTGGAAGCTTTACATTTTATTAATTTGCATATTTTATGATTTTATTGTATAATAGACAAACAGGTTATGTACTAATGTGAAAGGAAAATATGGCATGAATACAAAAGTAAAGCGCATGATGCGTACATTGCTCAGCTGCACACTTGCAGTTTCAATGTATCTTCCATGCACCAATGTGTATGCTACTGACACGGTCGACAACCTCGAGAAGAAGACAAATGAGCTCTCCAGTGAGCTCTCTAAAGTAAATGAAGAATTGTCTACTCTCAGCAGTGAACTAGATTCTACCATTTCTAAAGTAGAGTCTACCACTAACGCAATCGAACTTACCAAAGTCAGTCTCGCAGATGCACAGGCAAAAGAAGTTCAGCAGTACAGCGATATGAAGCTTCGTATCAAATATATTTACGAAGCCGGAGATCTTTCTTTTTTAGAATTGCTCTTTTCTGCTGAAGATATGACCGATTTGTTGAACAAAGCCGATTTCATTCAAAACATCAGTTCTTATGATCGCAAGATGTTGGACGAACTGCATAACACCAAAGTAGAAATCCAAAAGCAACAGACACTCCTGGAAGATGAGAAAGACGCACTGGTCACTCTCCAGACACAGATGGACCAGAAGTGCAACGATCTCCAGGCAAAAGCTGCTTCAACAAGCACTGAGCTTAATAATTATTCTGATCAGCTGGCACGTGCAAAAGCCGCTGCCGAAGCAGCCGCAAGAGCAGCCGAAGAACAGCAACGTCTCGAGCAAGAACTTGCACAGCAGCAGCAACAGCAGCCTGCTCCTAGCCCAAGTGTTCCTGATCAGCCAGTGACTCCTCCTGTGAGTCCAGAACCAAGTCCGCAACTGCCGGATTCCGGAAATACTACTCCGCCATCAGGTACAAGCCTCGGAGTATTTAAAATTACACACTATTGTGCCTGCTCCATCTGCTGTGGAGAATACAGCAATGGAATTACTGCCAGCGGCACCACTGCACAGGCAGGAAGAACTATCGCGGTTGACCCTTCTTTGATTCCACTTGGAAGTTCCGTAGTGATCAACGGACATACCTATGTCGCAGAAGATACTGGGGGCGCTATCAAAGGAAACCGCATTGATGTTTTTGTCAGCAGTCACAGTGAAGCTCTCGCAAATGGTGTTTATTACGCAGAGGTCATTTTACAATAACAACTATTGAAAACTGAATATCGAAAAACTGAATATTGCGAAACTTAATAATAAATAGCACGAAAAAGTACATAAAGTGGGAGAACTGTCATCTTTCAGTTCTCAAAAAAGGATTCCGGATCGGGGCTTACCGCCTCTTTCCGGAATCCTTTTTCTATGCATATTATTGATAATCGAATACATCGATCCATTTCATCAGGAACTCTTTCTCCATCTCATTTTCCTTAGAAAGTTGTGCCGCTGCTACAATCGGAAGCCACTGTTGCACATACTGCTTTGCAGTATCACTCTTCTTGCAGAATAACTTCAAATAAAGGTCTGCCTTTTTCTGGTCTTTCAGCGCAAATAGGAGATAAGTCATCGCTGCGTCTGCACTTGCATTTCCCTGCGTAGCATGCGCCCAGTCAATCACTGTCATCTTTCCAGTTTTACCGACGATCACATTACTTGGATTGAAGTCTCCATGGCATACTTTGTCATGCTTTGGCATACTCTCAAGTCTTGTAAGCAATTCATATCTTGCTGTCGCATCCAGATCCTTCAGTTCGTTGATCTGCCGTGCAAGCTTATCTTTCAACTTATTCAAAAGAGGATTTCTCTTGCTCTGTACCTGGAGCTGGAGATCTACAAAGTCTTCCATATACTTCTCAAGATTTGCCGGATCGACATTCATCATCTCTTCCAATGTCTTTCCCTCTTTGCATTCGATCACAAGTGACCATCTTCCGTCAATCTGTGTCACCTGTTTTACCTTTGGAATATCAAGACCAGTCGCCTCTACCCTTGCGGTATTCAACGCTTCATTAAATACATCTGCCTTTGGATGTTCTTTCCCAAAAATCTTTACAATTCCCTCTTCTGTTTTATACACTTCTTTGTGTGCACGTTTTACGATTAAGTTGCTCTGCTCTAACTTCATGTAGGTTCCCTCCTAATAATACAATTCTACTGTCATTGTTCGCAGACTGTATCCGAACTGCAACAAAATAATCTGTAAACAACTTCAATATTTTTTATTGTTCTGATTTGATATTGCTATTATATACCTTTTCAAACGATTTGAAAAGGGTTTTTTGTATAATTTTTAACATTTTTTTATGCGCTATTTTTATTGTTATTTTATTATCAATCTAAACTTACGCACTTATCTATTTATTACTAGCAGTTTCTCCTACTCTCCCCTTTGGCAAAAGCTCCAAAATCCTCTCTGCAACTTCATCCGGGGTTGCATTTTCCTGCGGTGATGTACAGATATACTTCGGATAACTACTGTCTTTTAACCCTTCGATCAAGATGATATCGGCCTCCGGAAAAAAAGGAAGCAGCATTTCTGCAGTAATTTCCGGAACCCGTTTTGTGACAAGAAACTGACTTTTTGAAAACACCGCTGTTCCATAGGCACCAGCTTTCTGATGCTGATAGCTATCGGTTCCCGGCACATCACTCTCAAATTCATGCCCGTCATGCTTGATGACTGCCACCTGATATCCCTTTTCAGTTAGAATCGGAATTATTCCTGTAATCAGTGTTGTCTTTCCTGTATTTTTATAGCCACTCACGGCAAAAATTACCGGCTGGATAACATTCTTACCCATACTTTCTCCCCTTTCTTTCGTCCCTCTCCAATCCCAGGCGGAATTTCCAACAGACAATTGCAACCATTGAGTGAACTTAAGATTCCTGAGGCATTTTGCCTTTTCCACACTACCGTTCCATTCTCCCATCTCGCCCGTACAAACCGCGGCACTTTCCCGGTCTTTTCAAAGGTTTCTGCCAAGGTTCCTTCCCTGTACTCTACCCGGTATCTCTGGCTTCCCGTCATCTTTTCTAACACCGGAAGCACAAATAATTCCATATTAACAAAAGTACCATATGGATTTCCCGAAAAACTAAGCATCGGGATTTTCTGATAGCTTCCGCCCATCATCGGGGATCCTGGCTTCATCTTCACTCCGTGGAAACAAATCTCTGCACCAAGAAGTCCATATGTTTCCTCCACAATATCCTTCTGCCCAACCGATACACCGCCAATTGTCAGAATCAAGTCTGCATCCAGCCTACATGCCTTCTCTATGGAATCTTTAAGACACCGGGCATCATCTTGCACGGTATCCATCCACACTACTGATACTCCAAGCTCTGTAAGCCTGCTACACACAAGATACAGATTCGCATTATAAATTTTGCCGAACGACAATTCGCTTCCCGGCTCTGTCAGCTCACTCCCGGTTGCTATCACCGCCGCACGCACATTGCGCACCACTTTTGCATAAGAATACCCCATCGAGGCAAGTAGTCCACACTCTGCGGCGCCTACGGTTTCCCCGCGCGTTAACAGACAGGTACCCGCCGAATAATCTTCCCCCGCATAACAATAATTTTCATAGGCATGCTGTTCTTGAAAAACAGAGATCGTGTCCCCCACTCTCTCCACATCTTCCTGACGAATCACAGTATCTGCCCCCTGTGGAATCGGCGCACCTGTCATCAGACGTACCGCCTCTTTTTCTCCTACTTTCTTCCCCGAAACTTCCCCTCCATAAATCGTATCGATCACATGCAGAAAGACTCCATGTGTATCATCCGCTCCGATGCTGTCTTGACTTCGGATTGCATAACCGTCCAGAGGGGATCTCGGAAATGGAGGCTGGGCATGTCTGCTATATACATCTTCCCATAGCGTGCGCCCGGAAAGTTCCAAAAGTGGAAGTTCCTCCCACGCATCCAGCGGGCGTACTTCCTCCAAAATTTTTTCTACAGCCCCTTTCAGAGAAATCCTCACCAGCTCTTTTCTTTCTATTTTACTTAAATATGCCCGATACTCTTCTTCTGTATTAATATTGCCACCCCCATCTCTTTCGTCTTCCAAACAGACAATCTTCTCCTCTATCTCGTTCAAAAGATTTTTCAGTTTATAATCTTTTCGTTCCAGCTGCCGTCGGATCCATGGAAGCATCTCCTTCGTATAGATGCCTGGAAATGGACATCTCTTCCCATCTCTTATAAGAAAAACCGGCTTTCTCTCACGAACCCATTCGCCTCTCATAGTATCTACTAATTCCTGATCCACTTCCGGCATATCGCATGGTACAAAAAGAACTGCCTGCTCCTCACAGGCCGTAAGAACACTGTAAATCCCACCAAGAGGTCCTTTTTCTTTTTCCAAATCTTCCACAAGCGGAAATCCCTCAAAGCCACACTCGCCAACATCTGCTTGTGTTTGTTCGTATTTCTTCCGGTCTTCCACAGAAATATAAATGGCAGAACATCCACTTAATTTTGCAGCAATCTTCTTCCAAAATACGGTTTCTTCCACCGGCAAAAATGCTTTTTTCTGCCATTCATACGGCTGTTTTTTCCACCTGCCAAGATACATGCTGCGATATCAGCCTTCCTATCTCTGTCTTTTCTCTTAGCCATCGACCTTCTCCCATGTGATCGCACCCGGATAACAAGTCCGGACACATGCAGGTTCTCGTCCCGCTTTGATCCGTTCCACACAGCCGTCACATTTTTCCATCTTTCCTGCTTCATTAAAGTGGATCACCTGAAGCGGACAGACTGCCTCACAACTTCTGCATCCATTGCAAAGGTCCTGATCTACGAGAATAAAACCTGTCGTTTTTTCCCGGTAAATTGCGTGTTGCGGGCAGACATGCTCACATTTTCCACAGTGAATGCACCCTGGACACACTGTTTTTTCAAATGTCCCTGATAAATCTGTCACCTTCTGAAATGCCCGGAAACTCGGCACAATTTCCCCTACAGAGTGATGTGCATCCAGACAGGCTATATGGCATGCATAGCATCCGATACATTTTTCTTTATCAAATTTCAGTCGATATGGCATCTTCCTCTTCCTTTCTTCTTACATTACAAAAATAACTCTTATATCCCGGAAATCCGGAAATCGGATCGAGATATGTAAGCGGAATCAGCTCATTCGCTTCTCCCTTCTTGTTTCCATGGTAAATATGTACCATCCCCGGCAGATTGTTTCTGACGGCTGCCGCAATTCCTTCCATGCTTCCTCCTGGCGAAGTCACTATTACTCGGTCGCCTTCCTGAATCTGAAGTGATTCCATATCGGATGGATGCATTTCCACCAAAGTCGCCGGTTCCAACGCCGCAAGCCATGGAAGACGGTTCACACGCGCATGAAAATACTGAGGTTTTCTGGAACCTGTATTCAGGATCCACGGATAAACTGTTCTGTCCACCTCACTTACTTCTCTGAAATCCCGGTAAACCGGAAGACCGTCATACCCATAAGCATCCTTATATTTTTCTAACACTGTAGAGACAAATTCTGCTTTCCCTGTCGGTGTAGCAAATCCCTCTCTCTCATAACTTCTCTCTGTCCCGAATACCAAATGTTTTGCCTTTACTCCTCCTTGATGTCCGCGCAATTCCTCCACAGAAAGTCCGGTCGGTTTGAGAATATAATTCATATATTCCTCATAGGTTCCAGAAAACACCGGTTCAGAAAGTCCCATTCTGCGTGCCAATTCTTGAATGATCTCAATGTCATTTTTTGCCTCCCCGCACGGACAGACTGCCGCTTCTGAAAGACCGACCATACCTCCTCGCATTGTCCTTATTTCTTCCCGTTCAAAAAAGGTTGCCGCAGGAAGCACAATATCTGCCATATCGCTAGAGTCAGAAAGAAACAGATCTACATTGACATAAAACTCTAATTTTTTCAGTGCCTCCTGAAGATACGACGGCTTCGGCCACATTCTGTGGTTCATTCCAAATGCCACAAGTGCTTTCAGCGGATACGGTTCTTCTTTCAAAATATATTCTGCCAATCTTGTGCACTGAGCCTCCTCACACGGAAGCGCAAACCATGCCGGAAAGTCTTTCTGACCAATTGCTTCCTCGCCATCGTATCTCTTCACTTTCCCAAATTCATTGACCGGAGCAGACACCGGTGGCCTTGCCAGATGTCCGCCTTTTCTGTCGTAATTTCCACTAAGTCCTACAAGTGTATGAACTGCCCGATAATTCTGTACTCCATTGATATGATGTACGACCGTCGCCGCGGAGAACATGATTCCCGCCGGACCATTTGTCGCATACAGCCTTGCAGCCTCCAAAATTTTCTCTGCCGGAACCCCGGTGATCTTCTCTGTATACTCCGGAGTAAACTGCTTTACATATGCCCGGTATTCTTCAAACCCGTGAACATACTTTTCCACAAACTCATGGTCATACAGATCCTCTTCTATCATCACCTGTGCCATTCCAAGCGCAAGTGCTCCGTCTGTTCCCGGAAGCAGGCGCAAATGGATATCTGCCTCTCTTGCCGTGACCGTGTTTCTTGGATCTACCACAATAATCTTGACCCCTCGTGCCTTCATTCCCCGATAGCTTTTGCTCATCGGTGTATTAGAGTGATATAAGTTGGAGGCCCACAGCATAACTGTATTGGCATTTGCCAGATCCGGAAAGCAAATATCATTTCCATAGATGGACTTCCACGCCATATTAGATGCCTGAAAGCAAGTGCTTGACTCGGTACAATAATTCGGTGATCCATACGCATTTGCAAGATGGAGCAATGCCGGACGATACCATTTCGGATATCCTGCATAAAAAATCGTCGACCGTGCACCGTACTGTTCCCGGATTGACAGTAATTTCTCTGCGATTGTCTGATATGCTTCTTCCCAGCTGATCCTAACAAACTTTCCATGTCCTTTTTCCCCAACTTGTTTCATCGGGTAAAGCAATCTTTCCTGATTATATATGTACTGTCTTACAGCTGCCCCCTTCGCACAAAGTCCTCCGCTCTGTCCAGGAAGATCTTTGCTTCCTTCTACCGAAATAATCTTTCCATCTTCTACATAGATATCCATTGGGCAGCCGGACGCACAGATACCACAGACTGCTTTTTTTACCTGTTTCTTTCCATGTTCTTTCTGACTCAATATCGTTCCTCCCTCTTTCTTTCATTCTCTACTTATCTCAATCTCTCGAAAAAAGCTACTGTTTTATTTATAGAAATAACCGAGAATCCACGAACTGTGAACTCCCGGTATTCTGATTTCCTATTTTGTTTCTTCCGCTGCCTTCACTGCAAAAGATTCATCAATCAAATCTCCTTTATCCACTGGTTCTTTGATTAACCCTGAATCACTATCTACTCCATTTACATTTTTCCCTTTCAAATCTTTTACAGATGTTACATCTTTTCCAAGAAAAAATGAATATGGATAGGTATCGGTACATGTATAAATTAATACAATGCTCTATATAAGATAATATATTTCTTTAATTTTCCAGTCAAATCAATATTTTTTATATACTTATTCACTTTATCTATCTGTTTTAGGTATTGACAAAGCAAACTAAATTAATTAAAATAGCAACATGAACGCTGTTCATTTTGAAAATGAGGCTTCATCAGTCAGGTTGAAAACACTATTATTCACAAAAACATTAGGAGGTTATTTTATGCAGGCAATAGTTGAAACAGTATTTGACGCATGTTATCTTATAGGGGTCGTTACATTGGGAATTCTTATGATTGCTAAAAGTCATGGGAATAAGCAGTACCGCCTCTTTGGAATTATGGCAGTTGTATTAGGATTCGGAGATGCATTTCACCTGGTTCCGAGAGCAGTTGCATTATGTACAACAGGATTAGATAACTTCACAGTTGCATTGGGAACAGGTAAATTTATTACCTCTATCACAATGACCGTATTTTATATCATTCTATATTATATTTGGCGAATCAGATACCATGTAAAAGTGAAAAATATCTATACTATATTCGTATATGGTATGGCAATAGCTAGAATTGTCCTGTGTCTGTTTCCACAGAATGCCTGGACAAGTTCAGCATCTCCATTATCGTGGGGAATTTATAGAAATATTCCTTTCACAATTATGGGTCTTATTATTATTTATCTATTTTATAAAAGTTCTAGAGAGCAAAACGATAAACTATTCAAAAATATGTGGCTGACAATCGTCATTAGCTTTGGGTTTTATTTGCCTGTTGTATTATTTGCCGATCTTGTGCCTATCATTGGAATGTTGATGATCCCAAAAACATTGGCATATGTTTGGACTGTTTGGATTGGATATCACGCCATGAAAGCTGAACAGCAATAATCACAAAAAAGACAGAAGACACTGACTTTCGTCAGTCCTCCTGTCTTTTTCTAATGCCCTTTTCAGCCTTACGTCTTCTTTTTCCCTAACTAGGTAGCTACTACTATCTTTCCTGAAATTAGTTTCCGTAGTAAACTCTTAAGTACATTTCTTTGATTTCTTTCATCAGTGGATATCTTGGGTTTGCACCTGTACACTGATCATCAAATGCCTGTTCTACCATTTCATCTAATGTATCCAGGAAGTATTTTTCATCTACTCCGTATTCTTTGATCGTCTTTTTGATTCCAACTGCTGCTTTTAATTCATCGATCTTCTCAAGGAATTTTTCAAATGTTTCTTTGTCGTCTTTTCCTACAACGCCAACGAATCTAGCGCATTCTGCATATCTTTCTAATGCGTGTGGATACTGATACTGAGAGAATGTTCCCATCTTTGTAGGCACGTCTGTTGCATTGAATTTCATTACTTCGTTGATCAGTAACGCATTTGCAACACCGTGTGGTAAGTGGTGGAATGCTCCTAATTTGTGTGCCATTGAGTGACATACTCCTAAGAATGCATTTGCGAATGCCATACCTGCCATGCAGGAAGCATCTGCCATTTTCTCTCTTGCGATCGGATCGTTTGCTCCGTTTTCGTAAGCAGATGGTAAATATTTGAAGATATTTTTCATTGCTTTTAATGCAAGACCATCTGTATAGTCTGTTGCCATGATAGATGCATATGCCTCTAATGCATGTGTAAGTGCATCAATACCGGAAGCACTTGTCAGTCCTTTTGGCTGGCTCATCATATTATCAGCATCGATGATCGCCATCTTCGGTAATAATTCGTAGTCTGCTAATGGATATTTTACTCCAGTCTTTTCATCTGTGATAACTGCAAATGGTGTCACCTCAGAACCTGTTCCTGAAGATGTCGGGATTGCAACGAAGTAAGCCTTCTCTCCCATTTTCGGGAATGTATATACTCTCTTACGGATATCCATGAAACGCATTGCCATATCAAGGAAGTCTGCTTCTGGATGTTCGTACATTACCCACATAATCTTTCCGGCATCCATTGCTGATCCACCACCAAGAGCGATAATCACATCTGGCTGGAATGCTGTCATTGCTGCTGCACCTGCTTTTGCACATTCCAGTGTCGGGTCTGGAGCTACTTCATAGAAGCATGTGTGCTGGATTCCCATTTCATCTAATTTTTCTTCAATACCTTTTACATATCCATTGTGGTATAAGAAGCTGTCTGTTACGATGAATGCTTTCTTTTTGCCCATCACTGTTCCCAGTTCATCAAGAGCAACCGGCATACATCCTTTTTTGAAATAAACTTTTTCAGGAACTCTGAACCAAAGCATGTTTTCTCTCCTCTCGGCAACTGTCTTCACGTTGATCAAATGTTTTACTCCTACGTTCTCAGATACAGAGTTTCCTCCCCAAGAACCACATCCCAATGTAAGAGACGGAGCTAATTTGAAGTTGTAAAGATCACCGATTCCACCTTGAGAAGAAGGTGTGTTGACAAGGATACGGCATGTCTTCATAGCTGCTGCATGTTTTGCAAGCTTCTCTGTCTCTGCAGGGTGTACATAAATGGAAGCTGTATGTCCATATCCACCGTCAGCTACTAACTGCTCTGCCTTTGCGATCGCTTCGTCAAATGTCTTTGCTTTGTACATTGCAAGTACCGGAGATAATTTCTCGTGTGCAAATTCTTCTGAGATATCTACAGATTCTACTTCACCGATCAGAATCTTTGTATCTTCCGGAACATCCACTCCTGCCAATGCTGCGATTGTGTGAGCAGACTGTCCTACAATTTTTGCATTTAATGCACCGTTGATGATGATTGTCTTACGAACTTTTTCAATCTCATCTTTTTTGAGGAAATAGCATCCTCTGTATGCAAATTCTTCTTTCACTTCTTTATATACTTTTTCCAGAACTGTCACAGACTGCTCTGAAGCACAGATCATACCATTATCAAATGTCTTTGAATGAATGATAGAGTTTACTGCGAGCTTCACATCTGCTGTGTCATCGATGATAACCGGTGTGTTACCAGCTCCAACTCCGAGTGCCGGCTTTCCTGAAGAGTAAGCTGCTTTTACCATTCCAGGACCACCTGTTGCAAGGATGATGTCTGCATTTTTCATAACTTCATTTGTAAGCTCCAGTGATGGTACATCGATCCATCCGATGATTCCTTCCGGTGCTCCTGCCTTTACAGCTGCATCTAAAACTACTTTTGCTGCTGCGATCGTAGCTGCTTTTGCACGTGGATGTGGGCTGATGATGATTGCATTTCTTGTCTTTAAGGAAATCAATGTCTTAAAGATTGCTGTAGATGTTGGGTTTGTTGTCGGAATAACCGCTGCAACAAGACCAATTGGCTCTGCGATCTTCTTGATTCCGAATGCTTTATCTTCCTCAATCACACCACATGTTTTTGTATCTTTATATGCATTGTAAATATATTCTGCTGCATAGTGATTTTTAATTACTTTATCTTCAACGATTCCCATTCCAGTTTCTTCTACTGCCATTTTTGCTAATGGGATACGCATTTTATTTGCTGCCAAAGCTGCTTCAAAAAAGATTTTATCTACCTGCTCTTGTGTAAATGTAGCAAATTCTCTCTGTGCTTCACGCATTGCTTCCATTTTTGCTGTAAGAGCTTCTACACTGTCAATAATTGCTGGTACTACTTCTTTTTTCTTTGCCATACCAATTTTTCCTCCTGTAAATGAGTTAAGTAAATTCTTTTCTACATCCCCTAGTATATTTTCTCGTTAAAAAAATGTCAATAGAAAAATTGATATTTTTTTAACTATCATTGTTTTTCTTATATTTTGACGAAAATGATTGTTTTCTCTATCTTTTTCTTGTGCATTTCACACGCAAAAAGCAAATTGGTTTTCACAAGCGTTTTTTTATTGTTAAAAATAATTCGAACTCTTCCACTTTTCCCCAGCAAGACCAACCCATACTATATAAATTTTCTCACAAAATGAGTAATTCCTTTTCCAGATTATGCTATACTGATATAGAAACAGTAAACCTTTGTATGGCAAACTTTTGCCGTTCAAGACAATCTCAAATACTAGCAGGAGGAAACAAATTGAAACTTGTCATTTATGGAACAGACACTTGTAAAGACTGTGTAGATGCAAAAGCGCTGCTTGATGCAAAAGGGATTCGCTATCTCTTTCTTGAATTTTCTGACAGCATCGGGAATCTCAAACGCTTCTTAAAAATCCGTGATACCAATCCAATGTTTGATGCAGTAAAGGAAAAGGGTGGCGTTGGAGTCCCACTCTTTGTGCTGGAAGACGGAACGATGACCTTCGATGTAAATGAGGTCATAAGCAAAATAGAAAACGCATAGCAGCCCATCTCAAAACAAGGAAAAGATGTAGCCTTTCCCTTCTTTGTCCATAAATCTCCTCTCTCGGAAATTCATGGAGAAAGAATTTTAAAACTACATCTTTTTCTTCTCCAGTTTTCTTATATTTTTAAAATTTACTTTTCAGGTTACTTCTATATTCACCATTCTAGCGTCAGTTCCTGAAGTTTTGTAATTCTTTTTTGCTCATAATCAAGCAGGATCTCAATTTTGTACTGTTTCTGCATCAGATATACCATAAATTTCCGCTAGCCTCTATCTCTTCAACGGAATCCGCGTAAAATATTCTGCTTCATTCTCATGATGAATATAAGCTCCATTTTTCTTCTGCACGTTCAGGGAAGTCAGATTATCTTTATGTACCGAAAGATAGATTTCCTCCTCAGGCACGATTTTTCTTACAATTTCCAACAGCATTTCCAGACCTTTGGCTGCATATCCTTTTCCCCGGCACTTTGGAGAAATCCCATAACCGATATGCCCAGCTCCGTGAATGAGTCCCTCCGTCAAGCGATGCCGTAAATTGAAAATTCCAACGTATTCTCCCTCCGTTTCCAGAAGGTATACAGTATCCGGTACAAATCCTTCCGGAAGATTCACTCCTTCTGAAGTCTGCTTCCCAAAGTTTGATCAGTTTCATCTCTTCTCACCGCATTCTTCTTTTTGCTGATTCTAACATAACGGGTTAAGAAAAGAAAGCTTTTGTTTATCCTCTCATCTCGTTTTCAATATATTCTATATACTCTCTTCTCTCTACCTCTTCTTTGTTTTCACAATACCACGCAAATGCCTCTCGCAATCCTTCATAGAAATCTTTCACATCCGGCAGTAGTTCCTTCTGCTTTTTGACATCCAGCACATACTCATATGCCGGAAAGCAAAAATAATCTGTCTGGCAAAACTGATCCCCTATAAGCCGCACTCTCAATGGTTCTCCTGCTGCCTGATAACACAGCTCCACAAAGGTACGAATATCTATTGCCTCATTTCCCACATTAAAAATATGCTCTTCTGGTCTTTTCTCAAGAATAGCTTCCATCAATCTGCACAAATCCTCCACATGGAAAAATTGAAGCTTCTGGCTTCCATCCCCCGGCATATAAAATTTTCTGTGCTGCAATGCACAATCAAATACAAAGGCTTCCCGGTAAACATCGTTCATCGACCCATACAGATATGGAGGACGGATCACATAGGCATCCGGCACTTTCTCCATCAAATACTCCTCCGCCTCAATTTTATCACTTCCATATTTTCTCCAGATAGAATTGTATCCTACCGTCTGCTCCTCTGAAAAAGGCTGCGGCAATGTCTCAGGGTATACCGCACTGGAACTGATCAGGATATAAGTGGAAAATCCCTTCAACTCCGCAAGAAGATTTTTCACATCTTCCTTCGTATATGCAGTAATATCCAACACATGATCAAAATTTTTCCCCTGCAGCACTCCATTCAGCTGATTCCGGTCTGCACAGATCCACTCAACTCCTGAGACCTGCGGCCTCGATCCCCGGTTCAGCACAGATACCTCATACCCTCGTTTTACAAAATATTCTGCTGCAAATTTACTTACAAAAACCGTTCCGCCTGTAATTAATATTCGTTTTCCCATTTCCATTGTCTCCTCTATTATCCCATCGTTCTTCTTCCGTTATTTTACTTCGTACTTTCTTACTGCTTCCTTTTATTATGGGAAATTTTATCATAAGATATTTTGAAAATCTAGTTTTCTAAAATAAAAAACTCCCGTAAAAACATACGAAAGCATCTGTTTCTACAAGAGTTTTCTATTCTAAAAAAGGGAAAAATCAGCATCAGCCTCTCTTTCCCCTTTTTTTAAACACTATGAGATTTCATCTTACAGTTCTCAGCTATAATCGTCAACAATTTTCCTAAAACTGCCATCCATTGAACTTAAATGTTGTAGGCGATACGTTCTCAGGATCATAGCGTTTTAACATTTCTTCATACCGTTCTTTATAATCATTGTCAATTTCTGCCTGTGGGATTACTTTACTTGCCTCATGAAGGAAGTGGAAGGAATCTCTTCCCATCTCTTGTCCGCGGCGTGTATGTTTATCCAAAGCCACATCCGGAATCTCCGGAAGCTCTCCCATGGCAAATCCTTTGATACAGATATTTTTGAGTAAGTCACTGGATCTGTCTTTCTGTGACTGAACGAGATACCGGATCGCATGAATAAAGTAGATCGGGCGGTCTCCGTCTGCATAGTCAAATTCTTTTCTCATTTGGAACAGACTGTTCACTACAACTGCCGCCATCGGATTTCCCATTCCAATATCTTCTACGGAAATCGTAAGGAGTCGTCTCCACATCTTCTCTTCTAACTCCGGTGATGTAATATACAACTCATATGCGAACTTGCATGCGTCTTCTTCATTTGCACGTCGGATACTCTTCTGTAATGCAGAAATCACTTCATCACAACAATATCCATTCCGTGTTGTGATCGACTGCCACGGATCATACATTGTCTTTTTTACCATTCGAAATCATCCTCCTCTTCGGCCTCTTTTGTTTCTTTCTCTACTGCCTGTTTTTCATATACCTTAAAGAATGGGTAATAAATCAGCACACTCAATGCGATACATAAGAACATAAAAATTACATTTCTAAAATCCATTCCGGACATCCATCCTTGGATAAAAAATGGAATAAAGGAAGGGTCTGCAACATATCCTGGTGTAATCCATCCAAATACCTGCGCATAATATCCAAGTACAACACAAATAGATGGTGTGAAAATATATGGAATTGCAAGAACTGGATTGTAAGTCATAGGCACTCCAAATGTAATCGGCTCATTGATGGAACAGATTCCCGGCACAATAGAGATTCGTGCAAGCGATTTCAGCTTTGCGGATTTTGATTTCCACATCAGTAAGATCAAACCAAGTGTTCCTCCGGCTCCTCCGAGCATTGCGTAGCGGAATAACTGAAGGTTCATCGGATTAGTCGGTGCAAGCCCTTCTGCTACAAGAGCTGCATTTACTCCTGTTCCAGCAAGTCCAATCATAAATACGATTGAAAATACAACAGATGTTCCATTGATACCAAAAAACCATAAAATATTTGAAAACATAATGATTCCGGCATACACCCAGATATTATTTCCGACATCGATCGCAGGTGTAAGTAAGCTCATGATCGCCTCTGGAATAGATTTTCCGATCAAAGAAATTAAAATCAGATTGATGCCATATACAATAACAATATTTACAAAAAGTGGAAGCAATGAGTTTACAAATGTAGCAACCATACTTGGTACCGATGCTGGAAATTTAACCTTAATTCCCAGTTTGTCCACCATGCGGTTAATCTCAACACATACAAAACTCAACACTAATGCAATGAACAATCCATCACTTGTCAAATACTGGGATGTAATTGCTGAAATCGCAGCATCTTCTCCCACCGGAACTTGAACCACTTTGGAACATACAAGTAAAAATACAGACATTGACATAATACCATTGACTGCCGCATTCATCTTGTAACTCTTTGCCAAACAATAGGCAACCGAAAATGCAGTCATCAATCCCAGCATTCCAAACGTCATATTATATGGCGCAAGAATCCATTCGCTGTTTGCTACTGCCCACTCTTTCCAATTAATTAAAAAACGGATAAAAAGATTGGTTGTATTCATATCTACCGTTTCTAAATTAATCGGAGGATTATTCAAGATCATAAAAATAGAACCAATGACAAGCAATGGCAGTGTCATCATCATACCATTTGACAATGCCTGCAAATGTCTTTGATTACCCAGTTTCGCCCCCAAAGGAGATAAATATTTTTCCAAAAAACCTGTGAATTTTTTCATAAGTATATATCCTTTACCTCTCCGTTTACTCTTTTATTTCCCAACTGCTCTCATCATTTTGATTGCAGTTTTTAAAACTTTCTCTCCATTCATCATTCCATAATCACCTGAATCGATCACTGCAATCGGAATTCCTGTCTTTCCATATTCTTTCACTGTCTGATCGTACAGATATTTCACTTGTGGTCCGAGCAAAATACAATCTGGATGTTTTGCTGCGATTATCTCTCCGATCTGCTCATGTGGAAATGCTGCGACTTCCATATCTAATTGGTGTGAATTTGCAACTTCCTGCATCTTTGCAGCCAGCATACTTGTTGACATCCCTGCACTACAAAATAAGTACACTTTTTTCATATCTTTTTCCTCTCTTTTATGCTTCTTTTGCTTCTAAAATGGAAATTCGTCTGTAAGCATCCATCAATTCCACTGCCAGAATCTTGCACGTCTCCGCTGCCATCAACTGATCCTCCGCATGAATCAACAATAAATTTGGTGTTTGCTCCATCTCTCCGGCGGCTTCCTTATGGATCAGATCTGCATGAACCTTATGTGCCTGCAAAAATGCATCTCCACCCTCTTTGATCAACTTCTCCGCCTCTTCATAGTTTCCTTGTTTTGCTGTTTGAATCGCTCCCATATAAGCACTTCTCGCTTCTCCCGCAAAAGAAATAATCTGAAAACAAACCAGCTCAAGTTCTTCCATCTTCTGCACCTCCTAACCTTTACTTAAAGTATATCGTAGATTTTTTTATTTTCCTCCAATGTTTCTTCCTAGTATTAGGAAATGCTGTCTGTTTTTAGAAACATGCTGCCCCTTACAAAAGTGTATTCACAAAGCTCTGATAATCCTGAACTTCCAAAAGTCTCGCAAATTTCTCAGGATTGGAAACGATATCATCCAGCCAGTCAAAGAAAATCTTTAAAAAATTTCTATTTTCTTCTGTGATTGCCAACAACAGTACAAATCGCACCTCATAACTCCCCCATTGGACCGGCTGCTTTAAAATTGCAGTGCTGATTGCAGAATGAATTGTCTCCTGATGAGACATATTGTGCGGTATTGCAAAACCATGAAAAAAAGATGTTGGAGAAAGACGTTCTCTTTTCAGTACTCCCTCCTTAAAATTTTCTTTTACATACCCACGGGCATACAGTTTATCACACATATCCGATATAATCTTTTCCGGTTCTTCTACTGCCATATTTGCTGTAAAAAACTCTTCTCTGATCAGATTCAAAATAAAAAACTGAAAATTATTTCTATAACGGATCTGATCTAATCTATTCAATGTCTGAAAAACAGCTGCTTCATCTGTATGAGCAAAAAACATAGATATTTCTGTTGTCTCAATATCCAGAGCATGTGCCACCGGTTGTGTCGTCAGTATCAAATCGAGATTTTTCTCCCTGATAAGTGATTCTTCAAAATAGCTCATACAACCCACAATTTCCATACGATCCTGAAAACGGTTCACGATTTTCTGTATGCACAAATCCTTTACTGTCTGATTGTGAGGACATATTAACAAGCATCTGTATTTTCGTCTTAAATTTGCTCTTTCATATGCAGATCCAAGATGTAATGCAATAAAAGAAATCTCATTCTCACTGATGATGATATTCAAATGTTCTTCCATAATCTTGCATACCCACACTCCCATCTCAAAAATGAGGGGATATTTTCTCTTCACTTCTTCCAAACATGTATGATCAATCTCAACATTTGCATAGTGTCTCTTTAATAGGGAAACTGTATGTACTTCCAGTCCAAGTCTGAATTCACAATCTTCACTGAAATCAATATCAAAATGTTCCCGAATCTCAACGATAATATGCTGTACCAAATCCGAAGCTAATCCTTGTAGCTGTTCTTCTTCACAATATCCTTTTCTTTTTCCATGTTCCAAATAAATGGCAAAATCACAGATCTCTGCCTCCCGAACTTGTAAAGACAGTCTAGCGCCGATTTTTTCAAAAAAATGTCGGGAAATTTCATATTCCTCTCTTCCATATTTCCCCTGCTGCTCTTCATCCTCTTTTAAAAAATGACAAGCAAAATTTCTTTCCAAAATCACTCCTACATGGATCAATAGAGTAGGAATCCTTACTTCATTCATTTGATAATGAAATTCCTCAAAAATATCTTTTAAAAGCTCCTTTACTTTCAGGAGATCAAAGCGCATAAAATTTTCTGCAACTTTATTTAAATTCCACAGATTGCCGCTGATCTTATAGGAGATCAACTCTTCATATAAATGTCTCTTTTCCCGTTCTCCTCCGGAAAGTTGCAGCATATTACTTTGACGGATTACCTTTAACCCTTGATAATTGTCCAGTAATTTTCGGATTTTATTCATATCATTTTCCAGTGAAAACTCTGAAATACACATCTGGTCTGCTAACTGATATATATTTACCTGATTATGCTCCACCAATGTTTTCAGGATCAGCCATCTTCTTTCTTCCCCTGTCTCCGGAATTTCCTTTTTTGTCTCTTCTATAAATCTTTTTACTTTTTCTCCCTGAATCCGGTATCCTTTCCGGATATTAGATTCAATCATCGTATCTGCGTAAAACTCATTGATCGCAGCAATATCATTGCGGATTGTCCGATCAGATACATTCAATAATTTTGCAAGATCTTTTCCTACGATCCAATCCTTTTGATTGTTCATGATGGTCATAATCATATTTTGTCTTTTGGTCAGCATGGGCACCCTCCCGTTCTCTCTGAGATCATTCTCATTCATACCTTTCATGATATCGGGTCGTGGTTTCTCTGTCAATGCACCAGTTTCTCTTGCTGACTCTTTTTATAAACGCAAAAAAAGACATCTGCTCCTGCAAATATCTTCTCTCTTTTCTATCTCTTCTCTTTTTCATATACCTTCAAAATCAC
>NZ_CAXSKS010000013.1:0-15299 GCF_964238105.1 Coprococcus sp. HPP0074
GCTGTATCCTTCCCACTACTAGGGCGGATTAGGAACTTTCATCCATTAGCGACGTGCGCCGCAAGGCGCACACAAAAAAGAAGACAGAAATGATGTTACTAATACTCACATTCATTTCTGTCTTCTTTTTGTTATCTTTTCGTATATAAGCTTTTACTTTATAAAATCAGTTTTGCAGCTCCGCAGATACCTGCTTCATTTCCAAGCTTTGCAAGAGCAAACTGCACCTTTGCATTTGCAAAGAACATTCTCTCACGAAAATATTTTTCAATATACTGGAGAAGTACTTCGCCTGCCTTCGATACCCCTCCACCGATCACGATCACCGATGGATCAACTGCTGTTGCCAGATTGGCAAGTGCATATCCAAGATAGCGTCCAAACTCTTCGGCAATCTCCATTGCAACTGCATCGTTTGCCTTAACTGCATCAAAGACAGCTTTTGCCGTAATTTCTTCTTCGCGCAATATTGTCTCATCATCATTTTTCGCAAGCCTTTTCTTGGCAAGTCTTACTACACCTGTAGCAGATGCATACTGCTCCAGACATCCACGACCTCCACAGCCACACACTTCTGTCTCCTCATAATTTACACAGAGATGACCAATCTCTCCGCCTGCTCCATGAAATCCCCCTAAAATACGTCCGTCGACAATGATTCCTCCTCCGACTCCCGTTCCAAGTGTAACCATGATCAAATCCTTATTTCCCTGGCCTCCGCCTTTCCACATTTCTCCAAGCGCAGCTACATTTGCATCATTTCCAACCTTCACCTTGATTCCAGTCAGCTCTTCCAGCTCCGCCTTCACATTTTTATACTTCCATCCAAGATTTGCGCTTCCATTTACAATTCCATCTGCCACCGGAGCCGGTACCCCGACACCAATTCCAAGAATCTGCTCTTTCTTCATCTGATGTTCTTCCATTTTGGAAGCAATTGATTTTGCTACATCCGGAAGAATTGCTGCACCTTCATTCTCTGTATAGGTCTTAATCTCCCACTTATCCACGATTGTCCCGTTGAATTCAAATAGTCCTAACTTTACTGTTGTTCCTCCAATGTCCACTCCAAAGCAATAATTCATTTCTCTCGTCTCCTATTTTCTCTTTGTCAAATTCTCCTGCACACGCCTGTACAGTTCCTGTGCTGCATTATATCCCATCTGTTTTTGTCTATGATTTACAGATGCAGATTCTACTATGATCGCAAGATTTCTTCCTGGACGAATCGGGATGGAATGACATACAACACGGTTGCCAAGGAATTCTGTATACTCTTCTTCCAATCCTAACCGGTCATACTGTTTGTCCTTATTCCAGTCTTCCAGTGTGATCACAAGATCTATCGTCTGTGTCTCTTTTACACTCTGAACACCAAACAACGTCTTAACATCTACGATACCAATTCCTCGCAGTTCAATAAAATGTCTCGTGATATCCGGAGCAGTTCCAACCAATGTATCGTCACTGACTTTTCGAATCTCAACCACATCATCTGTCACAAGGCGGTGTCCTCTCTTAATCAGTTCCAGAGCAGCCTCGCTCTTTCCAATTCCGCTCTCGCCCATGATCAGCACACCGACACCGTAGACATCCACAAGTACACCGTGGATGGAAATACACGGGGCCAGTTCCACATTCAGCCACCGGATGATCTCCGCCATGAAAGAAGATGTCGTCTTGTCTGTCAGAAAAATCGGCACATCTTTTTCGACCGCAATTTCCAAAAATCTCTGATCTGGCATAAGATCTCTGCAGAAAATGATACAAGGCACTGGATAGGATAATAGTGACTGGTATACTTCTTCCTTTCTATCATCGCTGAGCTTTTGAAGATAGGTATACTCTACATATCCTACCACTTGTACTCTATCGGATTCAAAATGTTCAAAAAAGCCTGTGAGCTGTAGCGCCGGGCGGTTAATATCCGGCACATTGACTTCTTTTCCTAAAAGACCAATTTGCGGAGTCAGATTTTTTAAATTCATTTTCTCTGCAACTTTCTGTAACTCTACGCTTCCCATAATGCTCTCCTTCTTCATTCTTATTCTCTCCTTAGTATATCATCAATGGAAAAAGTTGTATACTTCATTTGCAGATTTTTCATTCATAGATGGAATTTCTTTTAATTCCTCTATCGTTGCCGCTTTGATCGCATCCAGGCTCATAAAATGCTTCATCAGCGCTTTCCTTCTTGCCGGCCCGATTCCCGGAATATCGTCAAGAATGGAATGTACCTGTCCCTGACTTCTCAGTTTTCTGTGAAATTCGATTGCAAACCGGTGTGCTTCATCCTGAATCCTCGTGATCAGACGAAATCCTTCTGAATTTCTGTCAATCCCAATCTCTTCATTATTGTAATATAGCCCTCTTGTCCTATGATGATCATCTTTCACCATCCCACATACCGGTATCACAATTCCCAGTTGATCCAGCACTTCTAATGCAATATTGACCTGTCCTTTTCCCCCGTCCATCATGATCAAGTCTGGAAATGTCTGGAATCCTCCGTGATCCTTCCCCTCTTCTCTCTCCCTCATTCCATGTTCGAACCTTCTCGTCAATACTTCCCGCATACTTGCATAGTCATCTGCACCCTGTACCCCTTTGATTTTAAATTTCCGGTAATCGTTTCGCTTCGGTTTCCCTTTCTCATACACGATCATAGAACCAACGGAATTAAATCCATTTGTGTTGGATATATCAAATGCCTCGATTCGTTTCACAGATGCAATTCCCAGCCATTTTTCAATCTCTTTTACCGCTCCGATCGTTCTTCCCTCTTCCCTCTTTAAGCGCTCCTTATCCGTACTCAAAACAAGCTGTGCATTCTTCTTCGCAAGTTCCACCAGCTTCTCCTTCTCCCCTTTTTTCGGCACACGAATGTGAACCCGATGCCCTCTTCTCTCAGACAGCCATTCCTCCAGCACCTCCTGGTCTTCGATTTCCTGCTGGATCATCAACTCTCGTGGCACATATGGCGTCCCCGCATAAAACTGTTTGATAAAACTTGTAAGAATCTCTGCCTTCGGCTCTCTGTCGGCAATCGTCATATAGAAATGATCTCTTCCGATCAGTCTTCCTCCCCGGATGAAAAACACTTGCACCACTGCATCCCGATCCTCCGTTGCCACCGCGAGAATATCTTTATCCTCCCCATCACTGTTCGTAATCTTTTGCTTCTGCGCAATCTGCTTTACACTGGCAAGCAGATCTCGATATTCCATTGCCTTCTCAAATTCCATCGCTTCTGATGCACATTCCATCTTTTCTTGAAGTTCTTTGAGGATAGGATCATATTTTCCGCTCAGAAATTCTACTGCTTTCTGCACCGATTCCCGATATGCTTCCTGACTAATATAATTTTGACACGGTGCATAGCATTGCTTAATGTGATAGTTCAGACATGGTCGCTCTTTCCCGATGTCTTTTGGCAAATTCCGGTTACAGCTCCTTATGTGGTACAGTTTTCTCAGCAGTTCAATCGTATCTTTCACTGCTCCTGCGCTTGTATATGGTCCGAAATACTTCGCCTTATCTTTTTTCATCTCTCTTGCAAACAGAATCCGCGGATATGCCTCCTCTATCGTCACTTTAATAAACGGATACGTCTTGTCATCCATCAGCATCGTATTATACTTCGGTCTGTGTTCCTTGATCAGATTGCATTCCAGTACAAGCGCCTCCAGCTCCGAATCTGTCACAATATATTCAAAGCGCGAAATATGTGTGACCATCTGCTCAATCTTCACTCCTTTATTCCTGCTTGCTTGAAAATACTGCCGTACACGATTCTTTAGGCTGATTGCTTTTCCCACATAAATAATATCATCTTTCTCATCATGCATCAGGTAGACTCCCGGTTTTGATGGAAGCTTTTTTAATTCCTCTTCTATATTAAACATTATTTTCTCCCTAATTTCATCTCTTTCCCTACAGTTGCATATATCGAATAAACGCATATGATTTTGATTCCACAAAATGTTTTTAACGCAAGAGGAGTGCCGAAAGGCACTCCTCTTTTCCACCACATCTGATCCATAGCTGTTTTCCCTGTGAACTTATGATTTCTATTTTCACTGACCATTATTAGCAATATCAGATACTCTTTATTTTTTTATATTAGTGGTCCTGCCCGCTCTCCTGTGCAGCATCCTCTTGTGCGGCACTCTCTTGTAGAGTATTTCTTTCTGCTTCGTTTTCTTCCGTGACATCCTCTTGTGCCACATCTGCTGTGGAAACTTCCTTCATTGAGATTCTAGCCTCTTTTTCCTGAGTACCGTCCTCGATTCCCTGAACTTTGTGAAAAATCTCCATGAATTCTTTTCCGGTAATCGTCTCTTTTTCAATCAAGAATGCTGCAATTTCATCCAGCGCCCTGCGATTCTCAGATAAAAGTCTCTTTGCCTCAGCATAAGCTTCTTTCAGAATTCTCATAACTTCTGTATCAATCTCTGCTGCTGTCGCCTCACCACAATTCATAACCGGACGTCCGTCCAAGTATCTGTTTTGAATAGACTCCAGACCGATCAGACCAAACTTCTCTGACATACCATACTGAGTGATCATCGCTCTGGCCACCTGTGTCGCCTTCTCGATATCGTTGGAAGCCCCAGTTGTAACTGTATCAAATACAATCTCTTCCGCAGCTCTTCCCCCGAGCATACCAACGAGCATTGCCTCCAGCTCCTTCTTTGTATTTAAGAACTTTTCTTCCTCTGGTGTATGCATAACATATCCAAGCGCTCCCATCGTTCTTGGTACAATCGTAATCTTCTGTACCGGCTCTGCATCTTTCTGAAGTGCACTGACGAGCGCATGACCTACTTCATGATATGAAACGATTCTTCTCTCCTCCGCATTCATGATACGGTCTTTCTTCTCTTTTCCGACAAGAACTACTTCTACTGCTTCAAACAGATCTTCCTGCGATACCACTTTTCTTCCATGCTTGACTGCATTGATCGCAGCCTCATTGATCATGTTTGCAAGATCTGAACCGACTGCCCCTGATGTTGCCAGTGCAATTGCTTCCAAATCGACTGTCTCATCCATTTTGACGTCCTTTGCATGAACTTTCAAAATGTCCACACGTCCTTTCAGATCCGGCTTATCTACGATGATCCGTCTATCAAAACGTCCCGGCCTTAATAGCGCCGGATCAAGGATCTCCGGACGGTTTGTCGCTGCAAGAATCAGCAGACCTTTGTCCGTGTCAAATCCATCCATCTCTGCAAGAAGCTGATTTAAAGTCTGTTCTCGCTCATCATTGCTTCCCATCGCATTATCTCTGCTCTTACCGATTGCATCAATCTCATCGATGAAAATAATACACGGAGCCATCGCCTGAGCTTCTTTGAATAAATCTCGCACTCTCGATGCACCTACACCGACATACATCTCTACAAATGCAGAACCTGACAGAGAGAAGAACGGTACTTTTGCTTCTCCCGCAACCGCTTTTGCAAGCAATGTCTTACCGGTTCCCGGAGGTCCTACAAGAAGCGCTCCTTTTGGAAGCTTTGCACCGATTCCGGTATATTTGCCTGGATTATGAAGAAAATCCACTACTTCCTGAAGTGATTCTTTCGCCTCATCTTCTCCTGCTACATCACGGAAGGTAACTCCGGTTTCCTTCTCTACATACATCTTTGCATTACTCTTTCCAATGCCCATCATTCCGCCGCTCTTGGACATCCGACGCATCAGGAAACTCAAACCGATCCAAATAAATGCGAATGGAAGTACAATACTGATCAGAATATTAAAAAGCATTGCTGAAGTCGAATCTGGAATCTCTGCCCCATACTTAACGCCCGCTTCATAGAGACGCTGTGAAAGATTCTCATCTTCTACTTTTCCAGTAAAATATTTTACTTTCAGCCCTGGAACTTTCTCCTCTTTCGGAGTAATTATAAGCTCATTGGCGCCGATCCGAACTTCTTCTACTTTACCGTCATCTACCATCTTCAGAAATTCACTGTACGCAATCTCCTTTGATGTGCTTTCTTCCATAAATTGATAAAGGCCAAGCACAATGACCGCCGCAATCAATGTTGTAATTATAATAATCCCAAAGCCCTGTTTGTTGTTCTTCTGGTTATTTTTGTTTTGGTTGTCCATTCTTTTCCTCCTAATTATCATCTCTTTTATTATAAGTATGGTCTCCTCATAAATCAATAAAAACATTGTGAAATCAGCACTGCATTTCTAAAACTTTTGTGAATTTCCCCATTGCACCTCCTGTTTCCCATTAGGAAATTTTTCTCCTTGCAAAACACAATTGTTTTATAGTATACTATTGACGTATGTTTATTATATACAACTTTTTAGTAACATTATAATATAAGAATGAGATAAAGGACTGAATGCGCTATGAAAATTGGATTTGACAACGATAAGTATCTGACCATGCAGTCAGAACATATCAGAAAAAGAATTGATCAATTTGACAACAAATTGTATCTGGAATTCGGTGGGAAATTATTTGACGACTATCATGCCTCCAGAGTACTTCCGGGATTCGCACCGGACAGCAAGCTGAAACTGCTTATGCAGTTATCCGATCAGGCCGAAATTGTCATTGTCATCAGTGCCGGTGACATCGAAAAAAATAAAGTCCGCGGAGATCTCGGAATCACCTACGACTCAGATGTACTCCGTCTGATTGAATCTTTCCGCGAGCAAGGACTCTTTGTCGGCAGTGTTGTGATCACTCAGTATACCGGTCAGAGCAGCGCCAATCTGTTTAAAACAAGACTGGAGAAGCTTGGCATCCGTGTATATATCCACTATGTGATCGAAGGTTACCCTTCTAACATTCCGCTGATCGTCAGTGACGAAGGTTATGGAAAGAACGATTACATCGAGACTTCCAGACCACTTGTAATCATCACAGCTCCTGGACCTGGAAGCGGGAAGATGGCAACCTGTCTCTCTCAGCTCTATCATGAGCATAAGC
The DNA here is from genome assembly GCF_964238105.1 of Coprococcus sp. HPP0074. NCBI lineage: Bacteria > Bacillati > Bacillota > Clostridia > Lachnospirales > Lachnospiraceae > Coprococcus > Coprococcus sp. HPP0074. The sequence goes on from NZ_CAXSKS010000013.1 coordinate 6,962, forward strand.
GTGGTGTCCGCGCCGGATATGCAAAATTTGAGACGTTCCCTATCTGGAACATTCCTTTAAAACATCCGGTCAATCTTGCCTATGAGGCTGCTACCGCTGATTTAAATGACGTCAATATGATCGACCCATTCCATCTGGAAGCCTACGGCATTACAACTGTCAATTATAATCGTGATGTGGAAATTTTCCCAGTGCTCAGTGCTATTTTCGAAAAAATATATGGAGAAAACCCTTACAAATCCCCGACAGATATGGGTGTAAATATGGCCGGAAACTGTATCTGTGACGATGAGGCGTGTCGTGATGCATCCAATCAGGAAATTATCCGCCGCTACTATCAGGCATTGAATGGGCTCGCAGAAGGAACTTCCACCGAAGAAGAAGTATTTAAGATTGAACTTCTGATGAAACAGGCGCATATTACAGTCAATGACCGTACCGTTGTAGATGCCGCACTGAAGCGTGCTGAAGAGACAGGTGCTCCTGCTGCCGCTTTAGAACTTCCTGATGGAAGTATCATTACCGGAAAAACAAGCAACCTTCTCGGAGCATCTGCTGCATTACTTTTAAATGCTCTGAAGAAGCTCGCCAGCATTGAGGATGAAGTGCACATCATTTCTCCATCTGCCATCGAACCGATCCAAAAACTGAAAACTTCCTATCTGGGAAGTAAAAATCCGCGCCTTCATACTGATGAAGTTCTGATTGCACTTTCCATCAGCGCCGCAACAAATGAAACCGCACAGCTTGCCTTAGATCAGATTCCAAAATTAAGAGGCTGTCAGGTTCATACATCCGTAATGCTCTCCGAAGTTGACGTCAAGCAATTCAAAAAGCTTTCCATCCAGCTGACTTCTGAAGCAAAATATGAGAACAAAAAACTTTATCATTAATTCTGAACAATAACTAAAACCCGTACGGTAAGATTCCTAAAAATCAGATTTTCAAGGATTTCTCCCTTACCGTACGGGTCTTTTCTATTTTCTTTTTAGTATCTGTTTATCATTGCTCTCCAACTCTGTTCTCTGCAATTATCCGAAATAGTTCTATGCACCTGTCTGCTCAAACTGAGAATTATAGAGATTTGCATAAAATCCACCTTTTTCCAACAGTTCTTCATGATTTCCCTGCTCTACGATATCTCCATCCTTCATAACAAGGATCAAATCCGCATCACGGATTGTAGACAATCTATGCGCGATGATAAAACTTGTTCTGCCCTTCATCAGATTATCCATAGCTTTCTGGATCCTGATTTCCGTTCTTGTATCCACTGAGCTAGTCGCCTCGTCTAAGATCAAAATCTTTGGATCTGCCAGAATCGCTCTTGCGATCGTAAGCAGCTGCTTTTGTCCCTGTGATACATTGCTTGCTTCCTCATTCAACTCCATATCATATCCATCTGGAAGGGTCTGCACAAACCGGTGTACATATGCTGCCTTTGCTGCCTCTACGACTTCTTCATCGGTCGCATCAAGCTTTCCATAGCGGATATTGTCTTTGATCGATCCATGGAACAGCCATGTATCTTGCAGCACCATTCCAAACATCTGTCGAAGTTCACTTCTGTTAAAATCTTTCAGATTATGTCCATCGATCAAAATTTCTCCACTGTTGACATCGTAAAATCTCATCAGAAGTTTGATCATTGTTGTCTTTCCTGCTCCGGTCGGTCCTACAATGGCAATTTTCTGTCCTTCCTTCACCTTTGCAGAGAAGTCATTGATAATTATACGATCTTCATTATATCCAAAATGAACATGTTTAAATTCTACATCTCCCTTCAATCCCTCTACGGAAACCGGATGCTCTGCAAACTGGTCTTCTTCCTCTTCTTCCAAAAATTCAAAAACTCTCTCAGAAGCTGCCGCTGTAGACTGTAACATATTGGCCACCTGTGCCACCTGTGTGATTGGCTGCGTAAAACTTCTTACATATTGGATAAAGGACTGGATATCTCCGACTTCAATCGCATCTTTGATTGCCAGATATCCACCTAAAATTGCTACTGCCACATATCCAAGATTTCCAATAAACTGCATGATCGGCATCATCATCCCCGAGAAAAACTGAGATTTCCATGCAGACTGATATAAAATTTCATTTGTCTCAGTAAACTCCCGGATGACATCATCTTCCTTGTTAAATGCTCTGACAATGCTGTGGCCTCCATAGACCTCCTCTACCTGTCCGTTGACATGTCCCAAATACTCTTGTTGATTCTTGAAGTGTTTCTGTGATTTCTTTACAATCGTGGAAATCAGGAGCATTGACACCGGAAGAATTAACAATGCTACAACAGTCATCAGAGGACTGATGCTGAGCATCATAACCAAAATACCTATGATCGTCGTAAAAGAAGTAATGATCTGTGTCGCACTCTGGTTCAAACTCTGACTTAATGTATCCACGTCATTGGTAACTCTGGAAAGCACCTCGCCGTGCGTCTTTGTATCAAAATAATTCATCGGCATACGGTTGATCTTCTCAGAAATTTCTTTTCTGAGTTTGTAAGTCAGCTTCTGGGACACTCCTGTCATAATAAATCCCTGAATAAAGGAGAACAGCGCACTCAACACATACAATCCTAACAGAAACAGAAGGATTTGCGTAATTTTGTCAAAATCAATTCCACTTCCACCTGACACTTTGCTTACAAGTCCATGAAAGATTTCTGTTGTGGCTTTTCCAAGAATCTTCGGTCCTACGATAGTGAATATCGTACTTCCGACTGCAAAAAGCATCACTGCAAATATTCCCAACTTATATGCGCTCATATATTTCAGGAGTTTCTTCATTGTGCCTTTGAAATCTTTTGCTTTCTCTCCGGCTCGCATGCCGCCCATATGGCCACCACCATGTCTTTGTCCTTTACTCATGCCTATCTGCCCCCTTCCTGTTCATCCTGATTAAGATCTCGTTCCAGTTCTTTTTCCGATAACTGAGATGCCGCAATCTGATAATATACATCACAATTTTTCAGCAATTCTTTGTGCGTTCCAATTCCCGCAACCTTTCCTTCATCCAGAACAATAATCTGATCTGCATGGAGGATCGTGCTGATTCTTTGTGCAACAATGATGACTGTGCTGTTCACAGTATGTTCTTTTAATGCTTTCCGCAATGTTACATCGGTCTTATAGTCCAAAGCAGAAAAACTATCGTCAAAAATAAATATCTTTGGATCTTTCGCAATTGCCCTTGCAATCGATAAACGTTGTTTCTGTCCACCAGAAACATTTCCTCCCCCCTGGGAGATTCTGCTGTCGTAACATTTTGGCTTCTCCTCAATGAATTCTGCTGCCTGAGCCACTTTTGCAGCCTCCATCATCGTCTCTTCACTTCCATCTGGATTCCCATACAAAATGTTGCTTGCAATGGTTCCTGAGAACAGAACTCCTTTCTGCGGCACATAGCCAAGCTGGTCTCTCAACTCATGCAGTGTTACATTTCGGATATCTTCCCCATCAATCGTAATTTTTCCTTCTGTCACATCATAAAATCTTGGAATCAGATTTACCATTGTAGATTTACCACTTCCGGTACTTCCGATGATCGCTGTCGTCTCACCCGGTTTTGCTGTAAAGGAAATATCATGCAGCACATCTTCCTCCGCACCCGGATACCGGAACGATACGTGGTTAAATTCTACCATCCCCTTGCCTTCTTTCAGATGTTTCGGCTGCTTCGGATCATTGATCAGCGTTGTACTTGTCAACACTTCATCCACACGCGTTGCAGAAACCGCCGCTCTCGGAAGCATGATTGAGATCATACAGATCATTAAGAATGCCATAATAATCTGCATTGTATATTGAATAAATGCCATCATATCTCCAACTTGCATCTGACCATCGTTAATTCCATTTGCACCTACCCATACAATCAGGATTGAGATTGCATTCATGATCAGCATCATCGTCGGCATCATAAAGGTCATAGCACGATTAACAAATAAGTTTGTGTTTGTCAAATCTTTGTTTGCCTGATCAAATCGCTCTTCCTCATGCTTTTCTGTACTGAACGCACGGATAACAGGTAATCCCGTAAGAATTTCTCTTGTAACAAGATTTAATCGGTCTACCAGATTTTGCAAGATCTTAAATTTCGGCATTGCTACAACAAATAAGACCATTACGACCATCGCAATCAGGACAACTGCAAGCCCGATGATCCAAGACATAGACACATTCGTATGGAATACTTTGAATACACCTCCCATTCCCATGATCGGTGCATAAAGTACCATTCGCAAAATCATCACCGTCAGCATCTGAATCTGCTGTATATCATTTGTGCTTCTCGTAATCAATGATGCAGTTGAAAACTTGTCAAATTCTCCATTTGAAAATTCTACCACCTTGCGGAATACTTTTCCTCGCAGATCTCGCCCTGTCGAAGCACCTACTTTGGATGCCAGGAATCCAACAATCATACTGACAATCATTCCAACCGCAGCAAGCGCCAGCATTTTTCCTCCTGTGCGCAACATATAACCGGTCTGAATCTTATCTGTATCCATTCCCAAGTTTTTATATGCTTCTTTGAGATAAATGGTCGCCGCCTGTTCCAACATCGTCTCCGGCATCTCATCGACCTTCTCTCCAATCTGAGTCACCATCTGCGCCCGCTGTTCTTCTGGCATCATGCCAAGCACATCAAAAACTGTTATGTCTTCGCTTAACATTTCTTTTGGGAGACTGGCAAACATCGCATCTGTCATTTCCTTTGTTTCCTCACTGTCTGATGAAAACACAGTCACAAGCATCATCGGTTTACTTAAGATTGCCCCGATTTTATCTGTTCTCTTCTCATTCTTCAAAATTCCATCCTTCAGCACATATGCATCAGACTCATAAGTATCTGTATCTCTTTCATACGCGTCTAGAACCGTCTTCTGATCCTTCTCAGAAACAAACAAAAATAATCTGTCCATATCTTCCACAGAAATCTGTTCTGGTATAGCCGTGTCAATTCCGCCCTGCTGGATACCGACATTTACAATGTCTGATGTATATCCCGGCAACGACAAGTCACAGTAAGCCTGAAGTACAAGAAACACAACAATCATCAGAATGGTTGCTGCATACGGCTTCATAAATTTAAATAATTTTCCCATTTTAATCTTCCTTTCTGCCCGCACTCTTTAAGTTGTCTCTCATCTGAAGCAAGAGTCTGCGAAAAAGCATTACTTCCTGCTCATTCATATTTGCAAACGCTTCCTGTTCCAACTGCTCCATCACAGTTTCCATCTTTGCCGCAATATTCTTTCCTTTCTCCGTAAGAAAAATTCTCATGATCCTCTGATCATTTTCATCCTGCTTCTTCTCTATATACGCTTCTGCTTCCAACTTCTTTAACATTACGGTAATCGAAGGAGGCTTTACACCGATATGTTTTGCCAGTTCCTTTTGTGCCATACCTCTGTGATCTTGATCTTTGCAATTCAACGCCCACAAAAGTCCCGCCTGTCCCGGATGTATATCTAACTCCTTAAACAGACAAATGCTTCTCTGCAAATACAGGTGCATCACATGACACATCAATAACTGTGTACTCTCTCCCATTCTGTCTCTCCTTTCTAAATTAGTTAATCGTTTAATTAATATTTTATTTTTCTATACAAAAAATGTCAATATCCATTCGTACTATTTATATTTTTTTAATATTTTTCACCGAAAATTTAATTAAATATTTAATTATTTTTAACTGTGAAGGTATAAGAAGAGAATCGTGTGATAGGCTTGTTGTCTGGTGACGATGATTATCCAATGTGTCGTAGACCCCTTGCTTTAGCTGTGGGGAATGTCAAGTCGGCACAATACAAAAACAGCTCTTATAGGGATATATTGTAATTTAAATTTTATGAACTACCACTTGCATTTTCTCTAACAAAAAATGGAAGTGGTTTCGTACCGCTTGCGCAAATACAAGCCCGCTCATGAGGGCTGCTATCCATTTCTGGAATACATGGTATTGTATTTTTTTACAATCATTTTATTTAGGAAGTGATAATCTGTTATACCTTCAAAAGCTGTTGGATATGCTTTTCTTAAAATATTGCCGGCACCATTTAAGTCGGCATTAATGAGCATCTGTTCTTTCGTGCAATATAGTCTGCCACTAACACGCTTACCTGAAAAAGAAGGTTTTTCCTGATCACCAACAACTGGGATTTTATCTCCATCAACAAGACTTGCTTTTGATGTGTAAGATTCTTCTTGTTCCATTACAAATAAGCCATTCGCTTCTGCTTTGTATTTGATGCAATAACTAAGCGTTGCGATAGGCATTTGAACAAAAATCTGGTTATTGCGGTATCCCAGATTACAGTTTTGTTTCCAATTCTTATTTTTATCAAGTACGATAGTTCGTATATCATTTTCGAGGCAAAATTTTACAACATCAGATGCAATTTTATGCAATGCATCATGAAAGAATTGATTCCTTTTACGATTCAATTGTTCCATACGCCTGGTATTCAACACCCCCGGTTGTTTTGCTTCTTTTGCTTCGTGTCCTTGCATCGCAATGGACTGATAGTACGAACGTTGCTTATTATACCATTGATTTTCTGCTTTTAATGCACCGCCTTTGTAGAGCATGCACTTTTGTGTATTGCTTACGAGAGCTACGATGTTTGAAATTCCAAAATCAATACCGCAAGCATTACCGTTTTCTGGTAATGGTTCTGTTGACTCAGTTTCATAAACACAGATTACAAGGAAATCACTATAATAAGGTCTTACACGTACCTCTTTCAAAGAGCCACTTACATAACCAATTGGAAGGTAGTCGCCATGAAAATGTGGAAACTTCAAATAGCATTTGCCATTGTTGTCGCGAATTACACAATCTTGATTTGTAAAATGTAACCCGGATACAGATCCTTTCTTTTTGTAATGTGGCATTTGTGGAGCACCAAGAAACATCGGTGATAATACCAGAATGATTGTACAAAAATGCATTCAAAACCGAGGAAGCAAAAATTAACCGCATTCACCCACGCTCATGCGAAGTATGCTATGGGCGTGGTACTCTGCTAAGTATTTATAGGCAGAGTAATTACACATTTGAGCTTCTGAAAGCAAAAATAAAAAATATTAAGAAATGTTTGTAGAAAAATATGATATACTGTGAAAAACGAAACATAGTAAATACGATGACAAAAGGAACGAAAGGAGATGTTCTATGAAACGCTGGAAACTAGTTGTTGTATTGTTTGTGATCATCACTTTAAGTAGCCCATTTTTATTTGATTACATATTAAAAGCAAAACGGAATCATTTCATTAAAGATACCTTTGGCTTTAATAAAAAAGAGTTTAAGGTTTTAAAAGAAACAGATAGTCACAGAGGTTTTCATGGCGATGGAGATTACGTTCTAATATTAGATTGCTCTGAAAATAAAGAAAAAGCATTGGAATATACAAAGGAATGGAAAATCCTTCCATTGACGGAAAATCTTCAGCTTTTAATGTATGGAGGTGAAAAAGAAGATCATTTTTATAATTATAATCTGGCTGATGCTTCAAATATTCCTGAAATTAAGAATGGATATTATTATTTTTATGATAGATATGCAAACAGCAAAGATACTAAAGATGACACGAATATATTTAGAGGTTCCTTCAATTTTTCTTTAGCACTATATGATTTAGATACGGATATAATGTATCTTTTAGAATTTGATACATAGCGGTTTACAACATTGGAATTGACACGTTTTGATAGGAACTAAAAACTATAAGAAGATTGAATTGGTAAAGGAGCTTGCGCACATGAAGAAATTTTTACCTTGGATACTAGCATCAGGGGGAATTATGTTGGGATTGCCTTGTCTTGCGGTTACCTTTCTAGAAGATGACAGCGGAATGGCAACTTGCCTTATTCTACTTTTTGCATTGAACCCTATTTACGCAATTTGTGCGGGAGTATATGCTGGTAAAGACATAAAAAAATTATGGGCATCACCAATTCTTACAGCGTTATTCTTTTTGGCTGGTACATGGTTGTTCTTTTGGTTGTTGAATCGTTTAAAAAGTATAGAGTTATCGTGCAGCTATTTCATTAGAACTGTGTTCCATACATTCATCCTGCAGGGATTACTACTCTTTAAAATTTAAAATAAAAAAAGCCTTAAAACAACAATTCTACGCTGTTCTTAAGGCTTTTCAAAGCAGGGGATGAGAGAATCGAACTCCCACCAAAAGTTTTGGAGACTCCTATCATACCATTTGACCAATCCCCTATATATTATTAATATACCTTCAAAATCACATACAGTCAACTACTTTTCTAAGTTTCTCTCTTCCATCCATTCTCCTATCACCACTTGG
>NZ_CAXSKS010000014.1:0-1708 GCF_964238105.1 Coprococcus sp. HPP0074
TCCATCCATTCTCCTATCACCACTTGGTTATGCCCTCGACCGATTAGTAACAGTCAGCTCCATACATTACTGCACTTCCACCTCTGTCCTATCTACCTCGTCGTCTTCAAGGGGTCTTACAACTTGCGTTGGGATATCTCATCTTGAGGGGGGCTTCACGCTTAGATGCCTTCAGCGTTTATCCCGTCCCGGCTTGGCTACTCTGCCATGCACTTGGCAGTGCAACAGATACACCAGCGGCCAGTCCACCCCGGTCCTCTCGTACTAAGGGCAGCTCCTCTCAAATATCCTACGCCCACGCCGGATAGGGACCGAACTGTCTCACGACGTTCTGAACCCAGCTCGCGTACCGCTTTAATGGGCGAACAGCCCAACCCTTGGGACCTACTTCAGCCCCAGGATGCGATGAGCCGACATCGAGGTGCCAAACCACTCCGTCGATGTGAACTCTTGGGAGTGATAAGCCTGTTATCCCCAGGGTAGCTTTTATCCGTTGAGCGATGGCAATCCCACTTTATACCACCGGATCACTAAGTCCTACTTTCGTACCTGCTCCACCCGTCGGTGTCGCAGTCAAGCTCCCTTCTGCCTTTGCACTCTTTGAATGGTTTCCGACCATTCTGAGGGAACCTTTGAGCGCCTCCGATACCCTTTCGGAGGCGACCGCCCCAGTCAAACTCCCCACCTGACATTGTCCCCCAGCCGGGTCACGGCTGCTGGTTAGAAACCCAGTACTGCAAGGGTGGTATCCCAACAGCGACTCTGTATCTACTGGCGTAAATACTTCTCAGTCTCCCACCTATCCTGTACATGCAATACCGAATCCCAGTATCAAGCTGGAGTAAAGCTCCATGGGGTCTTTCCGTCCTGGCGCAGGTAACCAGCATCTTCACTGGTATTTCAATTTCACCGGGTGCATTGTCGAGACAGTGCCCAAATCATTACGCCTTTCGTGCGGGTCGGAACTTACCCGACAAGGAATTTCGCTACCTTAGGACCGTTATAGTTACGGCCGCCGTTTACTGGGGCTTAAGTTCAAAGCTTCGCTTACGCTAACCTCTCCCCTTAACCTTCCAGCACCGGGCAGGCGTCAGCCCATATACTTCACCTTTCGGTTTTGCATAGACCTGTGTTTTTGCTAAACAGTTGCTTGGGCCAATTCTCTGCGGCCAGTTCTCACTGGCACTCCTTCTCCCGAAGTTACGGAGTCATTTTGCCGAGTTCCTTAACAATGCTTCTCCCGTCGGCCTTAGGATTCTCTCCTCATCCACCTGTGTCGGTTTACGGTACGGGTATGATATAAACAATAGCGGCTTTTCTTGACGCATGGCTCACGGGCTTCCCTACTCTCAGTTCGGTCCGCATCACGTCTTCAGATTGAGAAGCGGATTTGCCAACTCCTCTCCTACTTCGCTTGCACCGGGCTTTCCATTCCCGGCTCCCGCTCTCCACACGTGTCCCCACAGTTCTGTTATATCATAGTACAGGAATTTCAACCTGTTGTCCATCGACTACGTCTTTCGACCTCGCCTTAGGCCCCGACTTACCCAGAGCAGATCAGCTTTACTCTGGAAACCTTAGATATTCGGCCGGAAGGATTCCCACCTTCCTCTCGCTACTCATTCCGGCATTCTCTCTTCTTAAAAGTCCACTGCTCCTTCCGGTACAGCTTCTTCCCTTTAAGAATGCTCCTCTACCAATTGATTAG
>NZ_CAXSKS010000014.1:1803-3200 GCF_964238105.1 Coprococcus sp. HPP0074
ACTCAATTCCACAGCTTCGGTAGTGTGTTTCAGCCCCGGACATTTTCGGCGCAGGACCTCTCGACTAGTGAGCTATTACGCACTCTTTGAATGTATGGCTGCTTCTGAGCCAACATCCTAGTTGTCTTCGAAATCCCACATCCTTTTCCACTTAACACACATTTTGGGACCTTAGCTGGTGGTCTGGGCTCTTTCCCTTTCGACTATCCAACTTATCTCGTATAGTCTGACTCCCATACATCATCTACGCGGCATTCGGAGTTTGATATTCTTCGGTAAGCTTTGACGCCCCCTAGGAAATTCAGTGCTCTACCTCCGCAAGACTCGTATGAGGCTAGCCCTAAAGCTATTTCGAGGAGAACCAGCTATCTCCGGGTTCGATTGGAATTTCTCCCCTATCCACACCTCATCCCCACCCTTTTCAACGGATGTGGGTTCGGTCCTCCATTGCCTTTTACGGCAACTTCAACCTGGACATGGATAGATCACCCGGTTTCGGGTCTACTCTGACTGACTTCACGCCCTATTCAGACTTGGTTTCCCTTCGGCTCCAGACCTTCAGTCCTTAACCTCGCCAGCCAGCGTAACTCGCCGGACCGTTCTACAAAAAGTACGCGGTTCATCATATAAAGATGTTCCACAGCTTGTAAACATATGGTTTCAGGTTCTCTTTCACTCCCCTCCCGGGGTCCTTTTCACCTTTCCTTCACAGTACTATGCGCTATCGGTCACTAAGGAGTATTTAGCCTTACGGGGTGGTCCCCGCTCATTCCCACAAGGTTTCTCGTGTCTCGTGGTACTCTGGATCCTGCCGTGCTCGCTCGCCTTTCATGTACGGGGCTTTCACCCTCTCTGGCTGGCTTTCCCAAAACCATTCTACTAGGCTTACTCATCACTTACGCAGTCCGAACCCCGGAATGCACGCATCCCGGTTTGGGCTCTTCCGCTTTCGCTCGCCGCTACTCACAGAATCGATGTTTCTTTCTCTTCCTCCGGCTACTTAGATGTTTCAGTTCACCGGGTTCCCTTCTTAACGTTATGTATTGGCGTTAAGATGACGGAGGTTTGCTCCGCCGGGTTTCCCCATTCAGATATCTCCGGATCATTGGATATTTGCTCCTCCCCGAAGCTTTTCGCAGCTTATCACGTCTTTCATCGGCTCTTAGTGCCAAGGCATCCACCATACGCTCTTTCTAGCATAACCAACTTGCTTCGTCCACGGGTATGGACTCCGCTACACATATCTAGCGTGATATGCGTTGGCAATAGTTTGTTGTTTTTATTCGTTTTCTCGAATCAGTTCTCATTTCTGCTCTTGCAAGCTTCCATGATCACCTCGGATGTCTTGATATTTTTCTTATCATTTCATTTCTGTATGCGATTTTCAAGGTACATAT
>NZ_CAXSKS010000015.1:0-2198 GCF_964238105.1 Coprococcus sp. HPP0074
ACTTAGCGAGTTAACAATTACAAAAAAAGGGAAAATTGGTTACATTTAATTTGTACTTTTTCTTGACATAGGACCAATATATTCAAATTTCATATTTTCTTTTACCTTTCTGAAAAATTAAGGAGACGGATGCCGGCTTTCCCAAAGAGATTTTTATGCTTTATTAAAATTCTCTTTTTATATCTCCCTATATAACGAAAGGGAAAAAGCTCATTTTACAGGGTACAGAGAGAAAAAATATTACAAGAGCAAGATCCACCCATGTTTAACGTTATCGCGTTTCCGCCTCCGTTCACCTTATGGGTGTTCTCTTGATGGAGAGTGACAATTCCCCATACCCTTGCTTATATCATTGGCTTACAAAAGAATTTGTTCGCATCACCATGTGTATTTTCAAAAAGAAAAAGACATCCAGTTACTTGCTGAATGCCTCAAAATAGAATTATGTTAATTATAATATTTTGTTGCGTACACCGCCGGTGTAGCCAATAAAAAAATGGGTATGGGGAGGCGACAGTTCCCCAGCAAGATAAAATTCCGAAATATTACTTATATGGCAGAATGGGGATATGGTAATACCGGGGTGGATCTTGCTCTTATCATTTGACGATCCATATTTAGAATAAATGAAAGTCTCTCTATCGTTGTGGAAAGAGAGATCTTTTGCTTTACTTTGTAATGACGTTCTTGTACAGCATAGCATTGGCAATGGTACAAACATCGGCAACCACGATTATACAGTAGAAAGCAGATAAGGTCATGTAGGGATGAGTATTTGGAATGATGGGAGCAATGTATTCTGGACTTCTTCCTGTTGAAATGATTGTTTTCAGTTCACTTTCGGATATTTTCCATTGCAGTGGATTATGATTGACATCGGTATTACTCTTGCTATTTGGCTATTTATTTAAGATCGTCAATAGCAGGCTTTGTGGCATTATGTACACAGCCGATAAGCAGCCTCTTTACAATCAAACTCTTTAAACATTTCTATAACTTCTTCCGATATTTCTATGAAGCAATCCAATGTATAGAATGGGTAATAACCCTGATGTGAAAATATGCTTTTTAACTGATATAGATTATTCACGGGTGCTATGAAAAAGGCAAAAATAGAAATGTTGACTCTGAAAATCAAGGCTGCTGCTTCATAGGAGCATGAATGTGTCTGCTGTACGACGGCTTTTTTTGCCGTCGTTCGGCAGAGGTTGGTTTATTTTACATACTGATCAAGTTCTTGAGCCTCTGTTTCCACCAGTTTTTCAATGTTATCGTTTTTGTCACGGATCACTTTGATGTTGATACCATTACTTACACCATTGTCACAATAGGTATTATGTTCGGCATCATAGAAAATGTGGATGACTTTTCCTTCATACATCCAGTTGTCAGAGGTTTTATCATAAGAAACACCAAAGGCAGTGTAGGCATCCAGACTGTCATCACGATAGTTTGGATCACCCAATTCAAAACTACCACTGTTTCCGGTAATGCCAGCCGCAGCAAGTTCTGACTTTATTTCTTCCTGTTTATCAGTTCGAGCCTTGAAGTCTGCGCCCGAGGACTGCTTTAATCCTGTTAAGGTTCCATTAACGTCTTTAATCAGTTCCACATCCACAACACCGTCCTCAAAGAAAAACGAGTTCGCATTTTCTGCGTTTACCTGATCTTTGAAGTAGCGCACAACCTGACCGTCATAAAAGAAACGGTCTTTTTCTTTATCATAGGTCATGCCATAGGGCTCATAAACGGAATACTGTTCTGCAATTTCATTTCGACGGATCTCTTCGGCTTTGGCCTGCTCCTCTGAGGAAATCACTTCATCACTTTCATAGGCTTCTGCTATGGATGTAGAATTTGAGGAAAGGGTATCACCACTGTTATGAGCTTGTTCCTCGGGGATTGTAGCGTTTATTGACTTGTTAGGCTCTTGAGTAGCCGAAGCGTTTGTTGCACAGCCGCTCAATGCCGCTGATGCACATAGTGTCATAGTAAGTGCGAGAATTTTAATGTTATTTTTTTTCATATCTGACATAACTCCTTTCTGTTGATGCTTTTATATTACCAAACATTTTTGGGATACCATTGTGATGAATATGTTTTTTATGTGTAGTTAAAAAAGGGGCTATCGGTTAATACCGATTTTTAGGCTCTAAATCTTAAAATACGAATCTCCCATAGAAATCAGTATTTTTAAT
>NZ_CAXSKS010000016.1:0-1934 GCF_964238105.1 Coprococcus sp. HPP0074
TGTGTGCGCCTTGCGGCGCACGTCGCTAATGGATGAAAGTTCCTAATCCGCCCTAGTAGTGGGAAGGATACAGCCAAGACCAAGGGTGTCCTATTCATGGCAAGACTATGATTAACGTGAGGGGAATCTGAAGGAAGGTGGAGGCAAATCTCTGGTCTGACGAACAGAAATCACATCAGGCTATAGTTAAGGATAAGGTTGCACAACAAACCAAAGTCCAATAACTACTCGGAATTAACTGTAGTAAATGTGGCAGATATATGGAGAGAAAGTGACGTGTGGTACCAAGGGAGGTCTCGTCAGCGGAAAGAAACAAAGTATACCCACAGGGCACGATGTGAAATCCGTCAGTAACAACGAATGGCGAGAAGTCAGCAGAGGTCATAGTAAACCGATGATTGCAAACATCGGCGAAGGACTGAACTTTAGGAGATACAAGCTAATGAATGTAACTGAAAGTAGATTTAAGAATAGACAACTTCATATGGAAGACTATCTGCAAAGGGTATCTGCGGAACAGAAAGAGTATGCAGAAGTGTTCGACTACTCTAAGATTACTGAAAAGAGCGGTGTCATCACAGACTATTGGACGAACAATCTTTTGGATTTGATTTTGCGAAAGGAGAATCTTAATGGAGCCTATAAGCAAGTCAAAAGAAACAAGGGAAAAGGGGGAATCGATGGTATGCAGGTAGATGAACTTCTGCCCTTTCTAAGAGAAAACCAAGAAACCCTAATCCAAGAGATAAGGGAAGGCAAATATAAGCCGAACCCCGTTCGAAGGGTAGAAATACCCAAAGAAACAAAAGGCGAGTTTCGAAAGTTGGGAGTACCTACGGTTGTCGATAGAGTCATTCAACAGGCAATCGCACAGGAACTCTCGCCAATCTTTGAGGAGCAATTCTCAGAGAACAGTTTTGGTTTTAGACCGAAAAGAGGAGCACACGATGCTCTTAGACAATGCCAAAAGAATGTAAATGATGGCTATGTGTATGTAGTGGATATGGATTTGGAGAAGTTCTTTGATACCGTATGTCAGAGTAAGCTAATTGAGGTATTGTCACGAACTATCAAGGACGGCAGAGTGATTTCACTGATACACAAATATCTGAATGCTGGGGTTATAGCAAACGAAAAGTTTGAGCGTACAGAAGTCGGAATGCCACAAGGAGGACCATTGAGTCCGTTGCTCAGTAACATAATGCTAAACGAGATGGACAAGGAACTGGAACGCAGAGGACATAGATTTGTCCGTTATGCAGATGACTGTATGATATTCTGTAAGAGCAGAAAGAGTGCGGAAAGAACCTTGAAGAACATTATTCCGTTTATTGAAGGAAAGCTTTTCCTAAAAGTGAATAGGAAGAAAACAGAAGTGGCTCACATCAGCAAAGTCAAGTATCTCGGTTATACTTTTTATAGATACAAAGGCAAATGCAGATTCAGAGTACATCAAAAGGCAGTAGTCAAGATGAGAAATAAAATCAGAGAGCTTACTGATAGGAACAAAGGCATTAGCAATGCAGAACGAGAAAGAAAATATCAGGGGTATGTGCGAGGATGGGTAGAATACTTTAGACTTGCAGATATGAAAGGACTTCTTAAAACAACGGACAAATGGGCAAGGCGTAGGATACGAGCAGTCTATTGGAAACAATGGAAGAAAATTAAAACAAAGTATCGAATGCTGAAAGCATTGGGAATGGAACATTGGAAAGCAAAGGAACTTGCTTGTAGTAGAAAAGGATATTGGAGAATGGCGAAAGTCTTGAACCAAATCTTTTCCAAGAAAATAATAGCCAAGCTGGGATATACGTCCATGCTTGACTATTATCTGGTAGTTTGTGAAAACTAAGGAACCGCCGTATACGGAACCGTATGTACGGTGGTGTGGGAGGACGGTAAATAAAATAATTATTTACCTCCTACCCGAT
>NZ_CAXSKS010000017.1:0-1364 GCF_964238105.1 Coprococcus sp. HPP0074
TGGTGGTAGAATATAAATAGTACAAAATAAACATGACCATTTTCAATAAATATTATATGATAGTCATAGAGCAAGGAGGAGAATGGTTATGGCAAAAGGTACAAAATATTCACAGGAGTTTAAAGAAGATGCAGTAAGGTATCGATTAGAGCATCCAGAGATGGCACTCCGTAAATGTGCTGAAAATCTCGGAATCAGTGAGTCGGCACTGAAGAATTGGATGAAATCAGCAAAGAATCATGAAGGAGCTGTTCCGACTCGTGGATCAGGCAATTATGCAAGTGATGAGGCAAAAGAAATTGCTCGTTTGCAGCGAGAATTACGAGATACAAAGGATGCACTTGAAGTATTAAAAAAAGCAATCGGTATTCTGGGAAAATGACAAAAACTCTTTATGCTGCTACATCTGCGTATGTAGGCGAAATTAACAAGCTGCCTGTGAAACGTCAAGTTTCTGTCAGCGGAATACTGAAAAAATTAGACGTTTCACGATCTGGTTATAATGCATGGAAGAAGCGGGTTCCTTCGGACACGTCTATTCGTCGAACTGTTTTAGAAGAGAAAATCCAAAAGATTTATGAGGATTCGCATCAAAATTATGGTGCTCCTAAAATTACAGCAGAATTACGGAAATCCGGAGAACGTGTCGCTGAAAAAACAGTAGGAAATTATATGCGTCAAATGGGAATAAAAGCACAATGGGTTAAACCATATATTCAAACAACTATTGATTCCGACCTAAGCCAGAAACTAAAAAATATTTTAAATGAACAATTTAACCCAGAACATCCCGATGCGGTATGGTGCTCTGATATCACTTATATTTGGACGTTTGAAGGATTTGTATATCTCACAAGCATTATGGATTTATATTCCAGAAAAATTGTTTCCTGGGTACTAAGTGAAACGCTGGAGGCATCTCATGTAGTAAAATGTATTGAAAAAGCAAAACAGTCCAGACATATTGAAAATCCGCTGATTTTTCATTGTGACAGAGGATGCCAATATGTATCAGAGACATTCCACAAGGCAACCGCTGGAATGATTCACAGCTATTCCAAGAAAGCTTATCCATGGGACAATGCCTGCATAGAATCGTTCCATGCTCTTCTGAAACGAGAGTGGATTAATCGATTCAAAATTTTCAACTACACTCATGCATATAAACTAATTTTTGAATATATTGAAACATTCTATAATACAGTCCGTATTCATAGTCATTGTGGATATTTGTCTCCAAATGAATATGAGGAACAATATCTGAAAAACTTGGAAACGGACGTAACAAACTTAGCGAGTTAACAATTACAAAAAAAGGGAAAATTGGTTACATTTAATTTGTACTTTTTCTTGACATAGGACCA
>NZ_CAXSKS010000018.1:0-1176 GCF_964238105.1 Coprococcus sp. HPP0074
GTCGCTGTTGTTTTTGCTACAGTTTCTCCTACTTTTTCACCATGTACAGTTTCAAATGTAATATTTAATTTTGTTTCCGTTGCTACTGCTTGTTCCAGCATCTCTTTCTGTAAGCTTTCTACTTTCTGTGCATACACATCTTCTGCAAGTACATTTACAGCCGGCATTCCAGCAAGAACTGCTGTCAAAGAAAGCACACCTACTTGCTTTGCTACAAATCTTTTCTTCATAACACTACCTCACTTTTCTTTTTTGCTCACACTTTCAAAAGCTGCGTCCCCACTCTTCCGTTCACGTACCTGCATTCATGCCTCAAGCTCACACGCATGCTTTTCTATTCTCCACTATTATAAGTCTTAGTTTTTAAGACGTCAACTACCAAATGCCATTTTTATCAGACTTTCATGAATTTTCATAGAGCCCTGGTTTATATTAATCAAAAAAGGAGCATTTCATGAAAAATATTGGACTTACCCTTAAAAATGCGCGGGAAAATAAAGACTATACACAAAAACGTGTCATGGAATTAACTGGAATTAATCGGAAATCTTTGTCGGGATATGAGAACAATGTTGCAGAACCAGATTTGAATACCTTTGCAACCTTGGCAAGATTATACGATCTTTCTGCCGATGATGTATTAGAAATTAAGCCCGGACATGCTTCATTATCCCTTTCCCGTCTGGAAACCCGGATGTTGTTGGTATTTCATTCATTGTCAGAAGAAAGGCAGCGAGAATTCCTTGTCCAACTAGAAGCCTTGTCCAAATATCTCGGCACCCAATAAGCTTTATACATTTTTCACCGTTTTTTTATTGTATTTTTCCTGATTTTCTGCTAGAATAACTTGCAGAAATATGATCATAATATATTCAGGATTTCCTGATATGTGTTTTATATTTTTATAACCATTCAGTTAGGAGGTGACTTTATGAAAAAATATATTTGCGAACCATGCGGATATGAATATGATCCAGAAATCGGTGATCCAGATAACGGAATCGCACCTGGAACAGCATTCGAAGATCTTCCAGAAGATTGGGTATGCCCACTCTGCGGTCTTGGTAAAGATGTTTTTGTAGAAGCGTAAAAAAATAAGGGGGCTGTCGGGAAATAGATAGTTCCAAACAGGGGCAGATTTGACTCGTATAAGTCAAATCTGCCCCTGAAACTTTT
>NZ_CAXSKS010000019.1:0-902 GCF_964238105.1 Coprococcus sp. HPP0074
AAGAAGATTTTTCTGGAGTTTCACAATCTCCAACGGAGAACAATTGTCAATTTCGATGATGGTATTATTGGATAACTTTTTATGTTTTGTCAGTTTTCGTTTCCGGTTCTTTTCAATGACATCTTTTACTTTCTCTATTCCTTCAATTACAAACATATGAGCATGAGGAATGTCATATTTGATACTATACTCATTTTCGTCGATCAGAACGTTATATTTCTGATACAACGAATCAATGGTATCCAGCAATCCTGCAAGATGATAATTGAGCGTTCCTCTCCAGACAAACGTATAGCGGTTTGCATTTGCTTCTATTTTAGTCCCATCAATAAAAAGCGACTTTAGGGTAATCAGTCCTTCTTTTTGCAGACGGCGGAGAAACTGATAGTTTAATTCATCTAATACATCAGCCGTTAGTTTTTTATTCTTAAATTCATAGAATGCATCTCTTTTTGGTTTCTGTCCTTTGGTAAGCCAGATAAACGCAAGGTCTCTTTCACATAACTCCACAATACGGTCAACAGCTCTAACTCCTCGCATGTTTGCGTAAGTAACGACAGCATACATCATAATTGGATTAAACCCGGTTCTCCCCTTATTTGAACAATTGGCTAACAAGCCAGAAAAATCTAAATCCTCCATCACTTTTTTCAGGGTATAGACTGGATCGTCGTCAGGTAAACACAATTCGAAGAAACTGAAGTTAATTTTCTGTTGCCCTAATTCAAAAAATTCGTTATAATAATCTTGTTTTAGCATAGTTCCATTATAACATGGAACGGAGAGGAGATGGTTGTCGTTAGCCATCTTTTTCTCTTTTTACGGAAAAGTTTCAGGGGCAGATTTGACTTATACGAGTCAAATCTGCCCCTGTTTGGAACTATCTATTTCCCGACAGCCCC
>NZ_CAXSKS010000020.1:0-582 GCF_964238105.1 Coprococcus sp. HPP0074
AAGGCCGGGCACTCTGGAGAGACTGCCAGGGATAACCTGGAGGAAGGTGGGGATGACGTCAAATCATCATGCCCCTTATGAGCAGGGCTACACACGTGCTACAATGGCGTAAACAAAGGGAAGCAGAGTCGTGAGGCCGAGCAAATCCCAAAAATAACGTCTCAGTTCGGATTGTAGTCTGCAACTCGACTACATGAAGCTGGAATCGCTAGTAATCGCGAATCAGAATGTCGCGGTGAATACGTTCCCGGGTCTTGTACACACCGCCCGTCACACCATGGGAGTCAGTAACGCCCGAAGTCAGTGACCCAACCGCAAGGAGGGAGCTGCCGAAGGTGGGACCGATAACTGGGGTGAAGTCGTAACAAGGTAGCCGTATCGGAAGGTGCGGCTGGATCACCTCCTTTCTAAGGAAGAAAGAAGTAAGGATTGAAGAAGTCTATTGTTTAGTTATGAGTGTTCTGAAAAGAACGAAAAGCTTCTGGTGGCGATGCGCTGAGGGGAAACACCCGTACCCATCCCGAACACGATGGTTAAGACCTCAGCGGCCGATGGTACTGCACTGGAGACGGTGTGGGAGAG